>JACMPS010000422.1 GCA_014377395.1 Chthonomonadaceae bacterium | reverse complement strand
TCTTCAGGTCATCGCATTAAAGCCGGGGAAGTTTGCAGGAGAACAAAATGAGTTTTTTAATATCCGCCGCCTCGATTGAAGGATTTGTTTACGTAGGTGCCCCTTTGCTGAACAAGGCGAAAATGAAAACGAACGCCTCTCCAAATGTCCTACCTCTAGAGTCGAGCGGTTGCCCTAAAGAGGTGGCTCGTTACTTTGAGACGAAAGTACCGGAATTGATGCTGTTAGGGTTTGAGGTCGTCGGATATTACTCCGCCCCCGATATGCTTGAGGGATGTGTTGCTTACTTCTCTTTTTTGTTCAATTATCGAACTCAGGATAAGGCAATGATTGCAAGCACAGTCACCAGAAAAGAAAATTCCGAGATCAGATCGTGTTACACCGAATTCAGCACCCGCTTTACGGACGGAACAGCGGTGACAACAAGCAACATTGCAACGGCACTTGTTTTTCGTCCTGTGCCGACCGTGAAGACAACTCGATTGCCCGGAGTAGAAGATTGCGTTTTGCTCTACCGGGTACACCGTATGCAAATAGAGATATTTGCACCCGACAGGGAAAAACTTCTGCCGGAAAAAGGAAAAGAGTTGAATTATCTGATCGAAGTGACTCTTCGAAGTTCCAACGAGAAACAGTGTGAACTTGGAATTTTAAGTTTCGATGCGGAGAGTAACTGCTATCGTGCTACCTGGATAGGAGCCTATTACATGACCTGGAAACTTCTATTTCCCGCAAAGCAGATCGAATTGGAAATGCGAAAGAGAAACGCCCGTGAGGTACTGAAACAACTCGATACCTACCAGTGGAAGCAAGACACGAGAGCATAAAGTCACGACAAGACAAGTGAGGACAATCAAATTTTGGAAAGAATCTACAATTTTAGTTCGGGACCGGCGGTGTTGCCGCTCTCTGTTTTAGAGGAAGCCAGTCGGGGCGTCCTTGGAATCAATGGATCGGGAATGTCCGTTCTGGAAGTAAGTCATCGTGGCAAAGACTACGAGGCGATCCACTACGGGGCGGGAGAGCGACTACTCAGGATTATGGGATTGTCGCAGGAAGAGTACATCGTTCTCTTTCTAGGAGGTGGAGCCAGTCTGCAATTTGCGATGTTGCCGATGAATTTTCTCACGCCCGACAAAACCGCGTGTTACGTGAACGCCGGGGAGTGGGGCAAAAAAGCGATCAAAGAGGCAAAGTTGTTCGGGCAAGTTCACGTTGCGGGAAGTTCGGAAGATAAAAATTTCTCCTACATTCCCAAACAGTTGGACGTGAACCCCGGTTCCGCTTACTTCCACTACACGACGAACAACACCATTGAGGGAACGACGCAATTTGCGACGCCGGAAGTCGGTGACATTCCCCTCATCACTGACGCTTCCTCCGAATTTCTGAGCCGCGCAATGGACTTCTCCAAATTCTCGATGATTTATGCCGGGGCGCAGAAAAATCTGGGACCGGCGGGCGTAACCATGATCGTAATGCGAAAATCGTTTTTGGAAACAGCACGAGAAGACATCCCGGCGATCCTCTCCTACAAAACTCACGCAAAAGCCGATTCGCTGTATAATACGCCGCCTGTTTTCCCAATCTACGTGACAGGATTAACCCTGAAATGGATTGAAGAAGGGGGCGGACTTGCCGTGATCGAAAAGCGAAACCGCGAAAAAGCCGCCTTGATTTATGATGCTCTCGACGCTTACCCCGACTTTTACGAGCCGACGGTGATCCAAAAAGAAGATCGTTCCCTGATGAATATCACGTTCAGAATTCGAGATACCGAGCGCGAAAAATCGTTTCTCTCCGGGGCGCAAGAGCGAAAAATGGACGGCTTAAAAGGGCATCGTTCGGTAGGCGGGTTCCGTGCCTCGATCTATAATGCCTTTCCTGTCGAGGGTTGCGTGGCACTGGCGGAGTATCTGCACGAGTTTGCAGAGCGAGGAGTGAGAGACTAAAATGTCCGATTATGGCTTTATGCTGGGAAAGAACGGGCGTCTTGTGTGTCTGGGGGCGAGCATTACCGAAGCCCCGACAGGCTACGTTTCCATTGTGCAAAATCTGATCTCGGCGGGCTACCCTGAACGTAACGTAACGGTGATCAACGCGGGAATCGGAGGGAATAAAGCACCCGATATGCTCGCACGACTGCAAAGCGATGTGATTGAGAAAAAGCCGACGGTCGTAACGATCAATGTAGGGATCAACGATGTCTGGCACGGTCTCGATGGGAGCGGAAACGGTACGCCGCTCGACGTTTACACTCGTTGCCTGATGCAAATGGTCGCTATGCTACGGGAGTCTACCGACGCCGAAATCGTTTTGTTGCCGCCTACCGTCATCGGGGAGGATGTGGACAATCCCGACAATAAAGGAAATTTTCTCCTCGAAAAATATGTTGCGGCGATGAAACAGGTTGGCGAAGAAGAGAACGTACTTTGCGCCGCCACGCACGAGGATTTCGTGAATGCGATTCGCGCCGGGGTCTCCACAAACCCGGAATTTCGCCTGACAACAGACGGCGTTCACCCGAATTCAGTGGGTGCTCACGTCTTTGCGCTTTCGGTGCTGGCGGCGTTAGGGTTTGCCGGATTAGGGGACTCAAGCGGTTAAGCAGACCTGCGATTTTTGTTTCCTTTGTCTTTTACCTATACTTTCGCAATGAAATCCACAAAGACCCGCATTGATTTTGCCCTGATCACGCTTACCGGAAATCAAACGCGCTACGACATTCTCCGCCCCCTCATCGAAAAGCGGGCGGATATTGCGGCGAGGTGGTTTCCCATTCGTACTTGGTACAAAGAAGACCCGCTTCGGTTTCTGCCGACTCCCTTACGGATGCGGCTTCGGCATTTGCTTGACACCTGGAAACTCTACCTCACGCCTCCAGGAGACGCGATTGTTCTGCACGTCTTCGAGACGTACTACCTCTACACGGCTTTTCACCGATTTTTTCGGCATCGGCACGTCATTGTCAACAACCCCGACGGACGTGTTTCGATTAGTCAGAAACATAAACGCTATGAGAATGCCGTCGCTGAAACCGATCTTTTTATTTTCTGGTCAGAATGGGCTGCCGAAGAAACGCTCACGCATTACCCCCACATTCCCCCCCAAAAAATTAAAGTGTTGCATCCGGGAATCAACCTGAACGAATGGCTTCTGCGAACCCCGCCCCCTCCCGCCGAACGTTACCGAATCCTTTTTATTGGAGGAGACCTGTTTCGGAAGGGAGCGGACACGCTTCTCGATGCGTTCGAGCAGTATTTGCAGGACGACTGTGAACTCTTTGTTTGCACACAATCCGCCTATTTCGCCGATCACCCTGAAATCGAGAAACGGCTGAACAGTCTTCCCCACGTTCATATCACGCTCGACAAACGCCCGCAGAGCGAAGAGATCACCCACCTCCGAAACACCTGTGATGTGTTTGTTCTGCCAACGAACGAAGATACCTCGTCCTGGGTGGCTATCGAGTGCATGGCAAGCGGGATTCCAGTGATCATTTCTCCGATGCGCGGCATTTACGACATTGTGATTGAGGGCGAAACAGGGCTACACATCCCCCCAAAAGACCCGAAAGCACTGGCGGATGCCGTCACTCGTTTACGCGCCGATCCCGCTCTTTATGAAAGGTTGGTGGTGAATGGACGCAAGCACATCGAAGCCAATTTCAATGCGGAAACGAACACGGAGAGATACCTGTCTTTGATCAAAGTAGCGATTCTTGCAAAAAAATAACAGGAAATAGCCCTTCCTTTGTCGTATCTACCTTTCAGTAATAAAACTGTGGTGAAATTCGGCGTACACATCATGGCACAACGACTTAAAGGAAAAACTAATGCTCGCTCGCGTCCTGTCAAGTGCAGTGCTGGGAATTGATGCCTACGAAGTATGTGTGGAGGTGGATGTCTCGAACGGACTTCCGGCGATTACAATTGTGGGTCTGCCTGACGCCGCAATCAATGAAAGCAAAGAGCGCGTCCGCACCGCGATCAAAAATTCGGGGTTTTATTTCCCTGACCGCCGTATCACGATCAATCTTGCTCCCGCCGACATCAAAAAAACGGGACCCTCTTTCGATCTTTCAATTGCAATTGGGATTCTCGCGGCGTCCGGTCAAATCTCCGCCGAAAATCTGGACGATGCCCTGATCATCGGAGAATTGTCGCTGGACGGAGGAGTGCGCCCTGTTATCGGGGTGTTGCCTGTGGCGATTGGGGCACTGGAGCGAAAAGTGCGCCGTCTTTATTTGCCATTTGCCAATGCACGGGAGGCGGCTGTTGTCTCCGGGGTGGACGTTTACGCGGTTTCCACACTGACGGAAATGGTACGCGCTCTGCTTTTGCCCGACACGTTCAAACCGCTTCCACATGATCCTTCTTTGCTGGAGCCAGAAAAGACGGAATTCGAGTTTGATTTTGCAGATGTCAAAGGACACGCACACGTCAAGCGGGCGTTGGAGGTGGCGGCGGCAGGGGGACACAACCTGCTTTTGATCGGTAGCCCCGGCTCCGGCAAGACAATGATGGCGCGACGACTGCCCACGATTTTGCCTCCGATGTCCGTTGAAGAATCGCTGGAAGCAACGAAAATTTACTCGGTGAGTGGTCTGCTCTCCGTCGAAAAGTCACTAATTACCACGCGCCCTTATCGGTCTCCTCACCATACGGTTTCAACGGCGGCACTTGTCGGCGGTGGTTCCACGCCCCGACCCGGAGAAGTGAGTCTCGCGCATAACGGGGTACTTTTTCTCGATGAATTGCCTGAGTATCATCGTGATTCGCTTGAAGTTCTGCGTCAACCTCTTGAAGACGGTGTGGTACATATCTCCCGCGTGATGGCTTCTTATTCTTACCCCGCACAATTTTGTTTAGTCGCCGCAATGAATCCTTGCCCCTGCGGATTTTACGGGGACAATCACCGTAGTTGTACCTGTACGCCGACCAATGTTCAGAAGTACCAGAAAAAGATTTCGGGACCCCTGTTGGATCGCATAGACCTGCACATCGAGGTTCCCCGACTTTCCGAAGAGGAATTGATGCAAACCGGAGTAGGCGAGTCTTCCGCTTCGATCCGCGCCCGTGTCTGTCGCGCAAGAGCGGTGCAGGCAAAACGTTTTGCCGTTGCCCTTCCCATTTCCACCGAGGAAGCCGAAGCCGAAATGCCTCTGCCGAAACCGTCCCGCCTTTACTGTAACGCGCAAATGGGACCTCGTGAAATTCGGGCTTATTGTTCGCCCTCAGAGCCTGTAAAGAATATGTTGCGAACCGCCATTCAGCAACTCGGCTTGTCCGCCCGTGCCTATGATCGCCTGCTGAAAGTCGCCCGCACGATAGCCGATCTGGAAACCGAAAAAGAAATCGCCGTTTCCCACATCGCCGAAGCAATCCAGTACCGAAGTTTGGATCGGAAGTTCTGGGGCGGGTAAAGATTGGATTTTCGGGGATTGCAAGACAATATTTCGATAGGGTTACTATGGCTTACTACGTTTATGAAAATTGGGTTGCTGAGGGACACAAAGCACGAGTGCATGAGGCACTATGCCCTTCCTGTAATGAGGGAAAGGGGATACATCCCAACGCGGGAGCACGCAACGGAAAATGGCACGGTGAGTTTCCTTCGATTGAAATTGCCGTCCAAGCCGCCGTAGAAACAGGCGGAAATGTAAGTTGGTGCAAAAAATGTCTCCCGGCAAATAC
>JACMPS010000421.1 GCA_014377395.1 Chthonomonadaceae bacterium | reverse complement strand
TTTTATGGCAGCGAAGCAACTAAAATACGATGAAGAAGCACGACGCGCACTGGAGCGCGGTGCAAACGCGGTGGCAAACGCCGTCAAAGTGACACTTGGACCGAAAGGTCGCAACGTCGGCATTGACAAAAAATGGGGTAGCCCCACCATCACGAAAGACGGCGTAACCGTCGCAAAAGAAATCGAACTCGAAGACCCTTACGAGAATATGGGCGCACAATTGGTGAAGGAAGTCGCTTCTAAAACCAATGACGTTGCCGGAGACGGAACCACCACAGCAACAGTGCTGGCACAATCCATCGTCAACGAAGGCTTGCGCTACGTGGCGGCGGGTGGAAATCCCCTTCTTGTGAAAAAGGGCATCGAAATCGCAGTTGAAGCGGCAATTGCTCAACTGAAAAAGAATGCAGTCGGTGTTGCGGACGATAAGGCGAAAGTCGCGAACGTCGCTTCCATTGCCGGCAACGACCAAGAAATCGGCGACCTCGTGGCAAACGCCATCGAGAAAGTCGGCAAAGACGGCGTGATCACCGTTGAAGAAAGCAAATCCCTTCAGACTTACACGGACTTCGTGGACGGAATGCAGTTCGACAAGGGCTATATTTCCCCCTACTTTGTGACTGACCCGGAGCGCATGGAAGCGGTTATCGAGAACCCTTACATTCTCATTTTCGAGAAAAAAGTCTCTGCCGCCGCCGACTTGATTCCGCTTCTGGAAAAAGTCGCACAGCAACGACGCCCTCTCGTCATCATTGCCGAGGACGTGGACGGTGACGCACTGGCTACCCTCGTCGTGAACAAAATCCGTGGCATCATCAACTCCGTTGCCGTGAAGGCTCCCGGCTTTGGAGACCGCCGCAAGGCAATGCTTGAAGACATCGCCATCCTGACCAACGGTAAGTTCATCTCCGAAGACCTCGGCGGCAAACTGGAAAATACCGACATCACGATGCTCGGTCAAGCCTCCAAAATGATCGTTGCAAAGGATCAAACCACCATCATTGAGGGTGCAGGAACGGAAGAGGCGATCATGGGTCGCATCAACCAGATCAAACGCCAGATTGATGACACCGATTCTTCCTACGACAAAGAGAAGTTGCAGGAGCGACTTGCGAAATTGAGTGGCGGCGTTGCCGTCATCAAGGTCGGAGCCGCCACCGAGACCGAACTCAAAGAGAAAAAGCATCGTTTCGAGGATGCTCTTTCCGCCACTCGCGCCGCAGTCGAGGAAGGCATCGTTTCCGGGGGCGGAACCGCCCTTCTGAACGTGCAATCCGCGCTTGACGGTTTGGGAACGGGTTCCGACGAACTACACGGCGTCGCCATTGTGCGTCGCGCTCTTGAGGAGCCACTTCGACAGATCGCAGAAAACGCGGGCTTCGAGGGTTCTGTTGTGGTGAACAAGGTCAAGAGCCTTCCACTCGGTTCCGGCTTCAACGCCGCCACCGAAGAGTACGGCGACATGATCGAGTTCGGCGTGATTGACCCGGTGAAGGTGACGCGCTCTGCGCTGACCAACGCCGCTTCGATTGCCGCGCTGATCCTCACCACCGAAACGCTGGTTGTCGAAAAGCCTGAGAAAAAGGCGGCTCCGGCAGGTGGCGGTGGCGGCGGTGGAATGGGCGACTACGATATGTAGTTTCCGGTCTTCCCCAACAGACTAGACAACAAAACGCCCTGAACTTTGCCTTGCAAAAGGGAAGTTCAGGGCGTTTTTGTTCAGCGGGTTTACGCGGCTTTGGACAGAGTAAGGTCAACGGTGGTCGCGGTGCTTCCCTACCGTGTCAAACCGAAAATGCGTGAAAAAGCCGCGCAACAATCTCGGTGAAATGCTTCAGCGCGGCGGGGAAGCAGAGGCATTATCGCAGTTTCAGAGATCGTCTAAGGTCATTAGCCCGTTGTTGTCAAATTGAATAACGAGTTCCTTTCCCTCCTATACAATTGTGGCAATATGAAACGAAACGAGCTCTGAGATTGTACTTGGCTTCCATCTGCCCGCGCACCGTCAGTACACTGAATTTGCCGTCTCCTGAAAACGAAAGGATGCCTTATCAAAAAAAGTACATTTTACTGTTTTGATTGGTGCCTTCTTCTTTGCTGGAGCCGATTTTTTCTAAAACAACGTGAGAAGAAATTTTCATGCGCGATAATGTTCTGACAAGTCTGAAGGTTGGATTGATACTGCTCTATAGTTTCGATGTCATCGGAAGCAAATTGCAGACGAATGGCTATTGCTCTCTCAAAAAGGGGGAGTGCCAATTCATGCTCCCCGTAGAGGTTGTTGAGCAAACAACCTGAATAGTTCAGGTAGGCTGCTGTTTCAGGAGCGGTTTCACCTCGAAATCGAAGTTGTTTCTCTAGAGCCACCTGCGCCGTGAAGACTGCCTTATCCACCTGTCCTATTTGTTCATAGAGGGTGGCGAGTAAAAGATAAGTTGACGCTGATCCAGCATAATCTTTTCCATAGGATTGCGTGTCAATCTCAATCGCACGCTCACCCAACACTTTTGCTTCTGTTCGTCGGTTGCTATCCTGATACATTACGGCTAGCGAAACCAAAAATTTACAGAGTGTAGGATGTTGTGTTCCCAATGCACCCTCACAGCTTGCTACTGCCCTTTCCTGATAGAGAATCGCTTCCGGCAATCGTCCCGCTGTTTGATACAGTGCCGCCATATTGCACAGAGTTACCGCCGTTGCAAGATGCGACTCACCATACGCCTCTAAACGAAGGGTTAATGCCTGTTTAAGAGTAGAGTCAGCCTCTTCATATCGTCCTTGCTGAAGAAAGAATCGAGAAAGATTGTCGAAAGATCTTCCAAGCTCAGTTGTATTCACTGGAGAACAATTCTGGCAATTTGCTAAAGCACTACGACACAAATCCTCACCGAGCGAATACCGTCCTATCTGAAAGTAGATGTTCCCTATATCATAGATAACACTCAGGGTATCGTGATGAGTCAAACCCAATAAGGTCTCGCGGGCTTTTCTAATCTTTTCGTAGAGTGCAAGGGCTTCTTCGAAACGCTCTGTCTTTGCATAGGTATCTGCGATGTGGGTCAACGCAGTTAGTTTTTCAGCGTCAGAAGATTCAATAAGGTTTCCGCATATCCGGTTCGCTTCTAAATAAAGCGGTAATGATTCCTCGTACCGTTTCTGTGCGCTCAAAGTAGAAGCAATATTACTGAGGATTACACAGGCATCAAGACATTCTTTCCCGATAGTGCTTTGACAGTAAGAGAGTGCCTGCTCATAAAGTTTTTGAGCGCGCTGGAAGCGCCCCTGCTCAAAATTCTTGAGTGCTTCATCCGTCATTTTTTGGAGAGTAGGATTTGTTTCTTCCATCGTTGTTTTCTATAAGCGCAAAAATCACGCTGTATCCGGAAACTCGATCTGCTCATAAATCTTAGAGAGGGAAAGCGTGATCCCTACATTCTCAAGGTTTAATGTCTCCGTTAATTCCTGTACCGAGTAATGTTTCCAGCGATTTTCTTTCGTCCGTGAGTAAACTTCGACAAGAGGAGGAGTCTGTGAGATCAACACGTAGTGCAAAAGTGAAGGGATTGTCTTGTAGCAGTGCAGTTTGATCTCCCTGTCACGATCTTTGGTCGAATCGGAAAGTATCTCGAAGACGACGCTTGGATTCGTCAACTGCTCCAGTCCTTCGCCATTCTCATAAAGCGGTTTGCCACACACAACCGTTAAATCAGGGTGAAAATAGC
>JACMPS010000420.1 GCA_014377395.1 Chthonomonadaceae bacterium | reverse complement strand
GGAACTTGTCGCCGTCGCCGATGTCCGCGAAGACAATGCTCGCCTGTTCCTGAACAAATACAACGTAGATGCACCGATTTTCACGAATTACGAAGAGATGCTAGCCGAAATCAAACCCGAAATCCTGAGTATCGCCACCTGGTCTCACCTTCATGCCGAAAGGAACCGTCCTTCACGCGGAATGGACGCACGACAATACCGCCCAAAATATCCATAACCCGTATCATTTCCCCGAAAGCCGCGCCAATCCGTCGAAGGAGGATCTGCGAAAACGGGCGAGAGGGATAGCGTCAGTGCAACAAACAGGGATAAAGTTCGTTTCATAGAAAATTCCTTTCCAGCAAATCGACATTAAGCATACTTTTATGCCTGCCGCGCGTACTAATCAATAATCTTGTGGTTGCATCTTGTTCTGGTTGAGGAGGGACAAACAAGGCTTTCCGTACTTGTCAGAATTGATTTAATACGCTTTAATTTGCAAATATAAGCGGATTATTCAATACTTTCAATGTAATAAACTTAATTATCATGTCTGGAGAAACCTAATCTTGACTTCTCGAACCCTAAAACCCGGCTTCACCTTAATTGAACTGCTCGTTGTTATCGCCATCATCGCTATTCTCGCCGCTATTTTATTCCCGGTTTTTGCTCAGGCAAGGGAAAAGGCACGGCAAACCTCTTGCCTCTCCAATAGCAAACAATATGCAACGGCCATTTTAATGTACGCACAGGATTACGACGAGGCGATCCCGATGTCGGTCTACCCCACGGCTACCGGGGTTGTTACTTTCTATCTGGCGATTGATCCCTACGTCAAAAATAAGCAGGTGGCGGTTTGTCCTTCCGAGCCGCAGGCTATGAAACTGGTGGACTTTTTCGGGTATGTGGCTCCGAACACGCCCGACTATACCTCGTATGGTGCCAACCTCGATTTGTTTGTTGCAAACGGATTTGGTGGGCCCCTGATTCCTTGCCCCACTCTGGCGACTACTTCCCGCTCTGCGGAAACCGTGATGACTTATGACGCAAATGTCACGGTCGGTGCGAACATGGACAGATCAGTCTCAGTTCAGGCACGACACAACGACTCATTCGTCGCGAACTTCGTGGATGGACACGCCAAGTCCATCAAAGTGACCGATACCAAAACGACTGCCCTTCAGTTCCTGGTTTTACCTAACGTCACTCCACGCGCCATCAAGATTTACAAGATCGGAGCGCAGGGCGGTTTCTATAAGGATATGACCGAATGTCGGGGTATCCCACAGGATTAGCCCGATTTTCACTCAGAAATGAAAGCCGAGAGGCTCTCAGAAACAACCGGGAAAGGAGGCTCAAGAGCATCTTGCCTTAAAAAGAGCGGCAAGACACCCGCAAAGACAACCCTTGTTTCTACTATGAGAGGGAAATAATCTCTTCTCCTTTCGTCATTTCCAATTAAAATCAGGGGGATCGTCATTGCAAATTCACAGGTTGACTCACGTTTATTAGAATCAAAGGGTTTTCTTTTAGAATATCCTGAAAATCGAAAGGAAGTCTTTCTATGGTTGATCTTACTGTTGGTCAGTATGAACTGGTCTACAATGCGTTTTCGTTTACTATCGCCGCGATGGGAGCGGCAACGCTTTTCCTATGGCTCAATCGCTCTTCGGTTGCCGTCCCCTACCGTGCCGCCGTCACGGTTTCCGGTCTTGTAACGGCGATTGCTCTTTACCACTACCTGCGAATCTCAGTGAGTTGGACAGGTTCTTTCACGGTTGTAAACGACACGATTACGTCCAGTGGGGTGAAGTTTAATGACGCTTACCGGTATGTGGACTGGTTATTGACCGTGCCTCTTCTCTTGGTTGAACTGATTTTGGTTATGCGTCTCTCTCGTGAAGAGACGATTTCCAAGTGCGTCCGGTTAGGTTCTCTTGCCGCACTCATGGTGATCCTGGGCTATCCCGGCGAAATCAGCCAGAATAGTGGAACCCGTTGGCTCTGGTGGGGACTGGCGATGATTCCATTCCTTGTCATTGTTTTCGATCTGTTTGTGGGTCTTAAAAAGTCCATTGACCTTCAACCGGCAAACGCACGCGGTCTTGTCAATGGCGCAAGATGGCTAACCGTGGTCTCTTGGTTCTTCTACCCGGTTGTCTTTATCTTCCCGATGATCGGCTTGACGGGCGGAGCGGCATTGACGGCGGTACAAGTCGGCTACACGATTTCTGACATTGTTGCAAAAGCGGTGTTGGGAGTGCTGATTTTTGCCATTGCAGTGCGAAAGGGACAGAACGAAAACTACGTGGAGTCTAATCTCGCGGCTGTCTGAAACTGAATTTCCGATCTCTTTCCTGTTTCCATGAAAGTCTCGTCAAGAGGTTGCCAGGGTTTGCAGGAGAGAGATCCGGTTTTGATCCTCCTACGATTGATCTCTTTCCTTCTCGAAAAACCCGCACAGTTTTTCTCTTCATTCCCCTTATTTTATTTCAATAAACGACTTAAACCGATACTTTTTCGCCTTCACCGCGTCTTAAATCGTAAGCAATTTCTTGTCTCAAGCAGGAAATATCGTCTTTCCTGTAGAAACTGTGTTGACTATGCAGGGCGATTAAGGCCTATTTCCTGGTTTTCGTGTTGACATCCTGCTCACTCATTTTGGAAGGAACTAATTTTTTGACTTCTCAAACCCTAAAACCCGGCTTTACCCTGATCGAATTGCTCGTCGTGATCGCCATTATCGCCATTCTCGCGGCGATCCTTTTCCCTGTTTTCGCTCAGGCACGAGAGAAGGCGCGACAAACCTCTTGCCTCTCCAACAACAAGCAGTATGCGACTGCAACCCTGATGTACGCTCAGGATTACGATGAGGCAATGCCGATGTCAGCCTATCCAACCGCAACCGGGGTAGTAACTTTCTATCTTTCGGTGGACCCTTACGTAAAAAACAAACAGATTGCGGCTTGCCCCTCTGAGCCACAGGCAATGAAAGTCGCCGAACTCGTGGGCTATCCCGCTCCCGGTACGCCGGATTACACTTCCTTTGGAACGAACCTCGATTTATTTGTGGCAAACGGCTTCGGCGGGCCCCTCGTGCCGTGCCCTAGCCTTGCCTCTATTCCTCGCTCCTCTGAAACCGTGATGACCTATGATGCGAACACCACCTTCGGTACTTCGTTGGCGGAGCCGCAGGTTCAGTTGGTACAGGCACGGCATAGCGAATCTTTCGTTGCGAACTTTGTAGATGGACACGCAAAATCCATTAAGGCAACCGATACCAAAATGACTTCGCCGCAGTTTATCGTTTCGCCGACCGGAACCCCTTCACAGGGACGCGCCCTGAAAGTTTACAAGATTGGCGCACAGGGCGGCTTTTATCAGAACAAGACAAGTTGCCGGGGGATTCCGCAGGATCAGTAAAGGTTTGGCTTCGGCTTTACGCCGCTTTGTTTTGCGAGAGGGCGTCGCTTTTATGCCGCCCGGACTGAGGGGAAACTTTATGCAATCTCAAACACGACGTAATCTGCTGGGTATTTCCGGTGCGCTTCTGGCGTTTTCGGCGTTTTCGATCTTTCCTGCATTTGGGGACGACTGGACACAGTGGCGCGGCAACAGCCGTGATGGTCTCTCGAAAGAGACGGGACTACTCAAATCCTGGAAACCGGAAGGTCCGAAACTTCTCTGGACGGCGGAAGGGCTTGGTGAGGGTCATACGTCTCCCTCCGTTGTCAAAGGCTCTGTTTATGGCATGGGCTTGATCGAAGGCGGCGAATATGTCTGGGCGGTGAACACTGCCACCGGAAAGATGCGCTGGAAACAAAAGATCGCTAACGGCATTGAATTAGGCGGTTCGCAGGGTGGTTTCGGGCCTCGTGCAACTCCCACTATTATTGGTGACAAACTTTACACGCTCGGCGTGGGAGGCGAAGCGGTTTGCCTGAGCATTGCCAAAGGGGAAATCCTCTGGCACAAAAATCTGGTGACTGATTTCGGGGGGCGTGTGCCGCAGTGGGGCTACTGCGAGTCGCCGCTCATTGACGGAGAAAAGTGTATTCTCACTCCCGGCGGCTCTAATACCGTGATTGCTCTCAACCGTAACACCGGAGCCACCATCTGGAAGTGTGAAGTTCCCGGCAATGATGCCGCTCATTATTCCTCTGCGATTATGGCGACAGTGGACGGCAAAAAGGAAACGATTCACTTTGTCGCGGGGGGCGTGGTTGGAATTTCGCCGGAGGGCAAATACCTCTGGCGCTACAACGAACCTGCAAACCGGATCGCTAACTGTTCAACCCCAATTTATCGAGACGGATTTGTGTTTGCCGCTTCCGGGTACAATACGGGGGGTGGAACGGCGAAACTGACTTCGGGTGCCAAGGGTATCGAAGCCGCTCCCGTTTACTTCACTCGTGAAATGCAAAATCATCACGGAGGCGTTGTGCTTGTCGGGGATTATCTTTATGGCTTCGACAATTCTACGCTGACCTGCATTGACTTCAAGACCGGAAAAACGAAATGGCGTGACCGGAGCGTGGGCAAGGGTTCCGTCACTTATGCTGATGGAATGTTGTATGCCCGTAGCGAAAAGGGACCCGTTGCCCTCGTAGAAGCCAACCCCGAAGCCTACAAGGAACTGGGGCGATTCGATCAACCCGAACGTAGCCGCGAACCCTCCTGGGCTTATCCGGTGATCGCGGACGGTAAACTCTATCTTCACGATCAGGGCAAACTCTTCTGCTACGACGTGAAAAAATAAACGGACTGAGGGCGGTTCGGAAAACAAAAAGAACGATCTGAACCGCCTCTCCAAATTAAATTTATGAAACCATACGTGCTTATCATTCCCGCCCTTCTGCTCTCAGGTTCCGTCCTACAGGCAAACGATTGGACGAAATTTCGTGGGGCGGCTCACAACGGCATCACCACCGAAATTGGATTGAACCCGAAGTTTTCCGCTTCGGGACCTCGCAAATTGTGGAGCAAAAACGTAGGTCTCGGCTACAGTTCGATGTCGGTCAAGGGCAATCGCCTGTATACGATGGGAAGCAAAGGCGGGGAAGATAGCCTGACCTGCCTGAACACCGACACCGGAGAAGTAGTCTGGCGAGCGCACTACAAGCACGGCAGACGCGACTATGGGGCAGATCCGAACCCAACGGCAACAGGCTCGACGCCGACGATTGACGGCTCCAACGTTTACGTTTTGAGTCGGGACGGAATCGTGTTTTGCTTTGATGCCGCAAAAGGCAACATGATCTGGGCGAAGAATGTGCGGCAGGAATCAGGAGCGGAGACACCGAGTTGGGGCTTTACGGGTTCTCCTCTTGTTGATGGAAATCTGGTCATCGTCAATGTTGGGGCTTCGGGTTGCGCCCTGAATAAAACCACAAGCCGGATTGTATGGAAAAGCCGGGGCATGGCGGGCTACTCCACTCCACTCCCTTTTTCGGCGGGAGGACAGCGCGTTCTCGTTCTATTCACAGGAAAATCGGTGGTAGGAGTTTCCCCGGCTTCGGGGCGCGTTGGTTGGACGTTTCCCTGGTCTACCTCCTATGAAGTCAATGCGGCTGACCCGGTAGTCATTGGTGACAGCCTTTTTATTTCGTCAGGGTATAGTAAGGGAGGAAGCCTACTCCGCTTTACAAACGGCAGACCTCAGCCCGTTTACGAGACTCGCCAGATGCGAACTCAATTCAACTCTTGTGTGCTGATTAACGGATTTATCTACGGCAACGACGACGGACGCTTGAAGTGTCTGGACGCGAAAACCGGAGCCGTGAAGTGGCAAGCGCGAGGCATGGGCAATGGCGGCTTGATTGCGGCGGGCAAAACGTTGCTGGTGACGACACAAGAGGGTGAACTGCTCACGGTCTCCGCAAACCCGAATGCGTACACGGAAATTTCTCGTGCGAAAATTCTTGGCGGAACTTGCTGGATTCAGCCTGTCTTTGCAAACGGCAAAATCTTCGTTAAAAACAATGAAGGCGATGTCGTTGCTCTGGATGCACGGGGCAAATAGCGATGCCCCGGCTTTCTCTTCTTAATGGGTATTTACTCCCTCCCCTTATGCAAGGGTTGGGGTGGGGTTCATCAACGGTTTGATAAATTTTCAACGATAAACGATTGAGCAACGGTATTGATCCTACCAACGGTCTGGTTTATCCTTGCGCTAAGCACCTGCGGTGGAGGCGTCCTGCCGGACGCGATGCAGGAAGACATTGGTTAATTCCAACCCCCTCCTAACCTCCCCATTGCATAAGGGGGAGGAAAAAGAATGATACGCTCTCTCTTGAGAGCGTAGAGAAGATTGTTGCATGGATGGAATAAATTACCGTGACACGATTGTCCGCCTTCTGGATCAATACACCGGACGCCCCCACATTAACGGGGACATCACAAATGAATTCGTTGTTGACGATGAGCATCAACAATATATAGCGATGATGAACGGGTGGGAAGACAAGCGCAGAGTTCACGGCACCCTGATCCACCTTGCGATCCGAAACGGCAAAATCTGGGTAGAGCGTGACGGAACCGACTCTGGCATCGTTAATGAATTGGTGGAAGCGGGCGTCTCAAAAGATCAAATTGTGCTCGGCTTTAAGTCTCTGAGTATTCGTCCTTATACCGACTTTGCCGTCTCCTGAATTTTGGAGTGTACCTGACTTAATTTTTGATACAAATTTCGATCAATGAATTGATCCTTCAATAAAACCATGATAAAACGAAACTTAACCTTAATTTTTCCGCTTTCCGCGATGCTGTTGCCCTGCCTCTCTCCTGTAATGGCGCAAAGAAAACAAACACCGACCGCAGGTAATGGCTCTTTCGATTGGCGCGGACTTGCCTCGCAGGACGGAGACCTTTCTTCGCAAACGCGATCTCATGGCACGCCCGACAAGATTTCCCTTGACAGCAAAGGGTTGAAATGGAGCATCCCTTTGCAGGGGGGAGGAACCCCTGTTCTCGCGAACGGCAACCTTTACACGCTTACCTATGGAGGGCAGGGCGCGGATTTGCAGGAGGCACTCACCTGTCTGGATGCCAAAACAGGCAAGATGCGATGGGAACACCGCTTCAATGATTACCTTTCCGACATTGTTTATGACCGCTATGCGATTGGCTCTCCCACCATAGATCCGGAAACCGGAAATGTCTATACGATGACTTCGGCGGGCGTCTTCGCTTGCTTTACCGCAAACGGAAAGCCTCTGTGGGAACACGCGATGATGGAAGAACTCGGTCGTCTGACTTTTACGAATGGTAGAACGGGTGCGCCCGTCGTCTTTAGAGACCGCGTGATCGTGCGAGGCATTACCTCGAATTGGGGGGCTGAAGGTGCCGCAATGGATCGCCTCTATGCCTTCGATAAAAAAACGGGTGTCTTGATCTGGTCTTGTAGTCCCGGTGCGGCTCCAAAAGACAACTCATTTGCTCGTCCCTATTTCGATACCGATGCGAAAGGACGCTCTGTCCTCTACACGGGAGCCGGGGATGGCTCCGTGATTTGTGTCAATGCAATGACCGGCGAAACCCTCTGGCGTCTTCCGATTTCTGCGGGGGGTTGTAACGCCTCCGTGATTCGATACAAAAATTCGGTCGTTGCCATTCACGCCGACGAAAATCTGGACTCCTCCGAAATCGGGCGGATGGTAGCCCTTAACGTTAACTCCCCGACAAAACCCGTCGAAGGAAGTCCAATTCCGCAACTCGATCCTGCAAGTGCCGAAGTCTGGCGCAACGAGCTTTCCGCGATTTCCTCCTCGCCCGTGCTGGTGGGAAACCGAATTTATCAGTGTAACAAAACCGGAAATTTCTGCTGTGTAGACGCCGACACCGGGAAGGTTTTGTGGAAATACAAACTCGGTCCCGATCAACTTCATGCGTCCCCCACCTACGCGGACGGCAAATTCTACGTCCCGATTCAGAACGGTAATTTCTTTGTGTTGACCGCCACCGACGAAGGGGCGAAAGAGTTATCTCACGTCCAACTTGCAGGGCGTTGTCTGGGTGCGCCGAATGTTGACGCGAATGGAAATGTTTATGTCTTGACGACGGAGCGACTTTATTGTTTTGCGGGAGGGGCAAAGCAGTCGGGATCGGCAAGCGCACCTGTCCCCTCAACCCCTACTCATGGAGCCACCGTCTCTTTGCAAATTCTGCCTTCCGAAGTCAGCCTGATACCGGGCGAAAAAGTCAAGATGACAGTGCGCGGCATTGATGCAAACGGTTATCCTACCGAAACTTTCGATCCCAAAACCGTGACATGGGCGCGTTACGTCCCCCCGACAGCACGCGTTAAATCTGAACTCAACGGAACCTTTGATGCAAGCGGTCAACTCACGGCTTCCGATTCGCTGACGCCCTCTGCGGGAGCGTTTCAAGCAACGGTCGGCAACCTCAAGGGAACTATGCGAGGACGCATCATGCCCGACCTGCCGTTGACGGAAGACTTCGAGAAGTTCACGCCGACGGAACCCGACCTGACTGAGCCGAACGCGAAATTTTCTTATCCACCTCTCCCCTGGATCGGCGCGAGATTCAAGTTCGATGTGCGCGAACTCAACGGCAACAAAGTGCTTGCAAAAACTCTGGACAACGTGTTTTTTCAGCGAGCCACCGTTTTCTTCGGACACCCGGAAGCGAAAAATTACACCTTCGATGCCGACGTTATGACCGATGGCAACCGCCGCACTCTTTCCACAGTGGGCGTGATCAATCAGCGTTACCTGATCATTCTGAATGGAAACGCGCAGGAACTTGAAGTCTCCTCCAATCAGGAGCGCATCAAGGCAACCGTCCCCTTTAAGATCGAGCCGATGGTCTGGTATCATCTTAAAACTCAGGTAGATGTCGCGAAAGACGGCTCCGGCGTTGTTCATGCAAAAGTCTGGAAAAAAGACGGAGTTGAACCCTCTGACTGGACGATTTCTGTTCCCCACAAACACGCGCACCTGAATGGTTCGCCCGGATTATTCGGATTTGCACCTCAAAGCCAGTTTAAGGTTTATATTGATAACATTTCGGTACAGCCGAGAAAGAATTAGCGTATGAAACGAATTTACCGCTCATTATTAGGGGCATTGGCGACGGTTGCCTTGTGTGCTCCCGTATTGACCCATGCTGAGGATTGGCCGTTTTGGGGACATAATGCCTCTCGTAACATGGTCTCTAGCGAGACGGGTTTGCCCACTGAATGGAGTCCCGGCAGTTTCAAGGGCAAAACCGAAGAGATTGATCCTTCGACTACGAAAAACATTAAGTGGGTAGCGAAAGTGGGTTCTCAAACCTATGGGAATCCGACCATCTCCGGCGGAAAAGTCTTTATCGGCACGAACAATGAGTCACCGCGTGACCCCTCCGCAAAGGGAGACCGGGGCGTCCTCATGTGCCTTGACGAAAAAACCGGGGAAATGCTCTGGCAGCTCGCCGTCCCGAAGCTCGGCACAGGAAAAGTCAGCGATTGGGAGTTTCTGGGTCTATGCTCCTCTCCTGCAATTGAGGGAGATTACGTTTATATCGTTACGAACCGCAACGAAGTGATGTGCCTGACGACAAAGGGTTTGGGAGCGGGAAACGAAGGCGAAAAGGACGAGGCGCAGTACAAAGCGGGTCCCGGCAAACCTCCTGCGACGGTTGGTCCGAAAGACGCAGACATTGTGTGGCGATACGATATGAGGAAAGAACTCGGTATCTTTCCTCATAACATTACAAACTGCGGTCCCCTGATTCTCGGAGACAAAATCGTTGTCACCACATCAAACGGGGTAGACTGGACACATACCAATATCCCGAACCCGAAAGCCCCTACTCTTGTCGTTCTCGATAAAAAGACCGGCAAGTACATGGGCGAAGAGGGTTCCGGCGTGGCGTCGCGTACTCTTCACTCCAACTGGAGCAGTCCGGCGGGGGGAACAATCAATGGAAAAGAAACCATTCTTTTCGGTGCAGGGGACGGCTGGTGCTACGGCTTGATGACGGATACGACCGACAAAGACGGCATCAAAATTCTGAAAGAAAGCTTTCGGTTTGACTGTGATCCGCCTCAGTATCGCGTGAAAGACGGAAAGGCACTCAAGTATGCCACTTTCGATGGACCAAGCGAAGTGATTGCCACACCCGTCTTCTACAAAAACCGGGTTTATGTCCCGATTGGTCAGGACCCGGAACACGGCGAGGGTCTCGGCAATTTTGTCTGTATTGACGCCACGAAAACCGGAGACATCACCAAAACCGGAGCCCTCTGGCAATACGACAAAATTCATCGTTCGCTTTCCACACCTGCGATCTACAATGGAATGGTTTTTGTTCCTGACTTCAGCGGATTCGTTCATTGTCTTGATGCGGAAACGGGCAAGCCCAACTGGGTCTTCGACTCCAAAAGTCATATATGGGGATCGGCTCTTGTTGCCGATGGCAAGCTCTATGTCGGTACGGAAGACGGCGATGTGCTGATTCTGGAAGCCAACAAAACACTAAAAGAGGTCGGGCGCATTGACATGAAAGCACCGATTCTTTCCTCGCCTGTTGTCGCAAACGGTACCCTTTATATCACGACGCAGACCCACCTTTACGCTATTAAAACCGGAGCACAAACCGCCCGAAAGTAGCAGAGAATGAGAACACTAAAGTGGTTTCTTTACTGGTTCGTCTGTTTTTTGATGATTTTACGGCTGGATAATTTCTTTCTGATAGGAAAAGGTTCTCTCGCTAATGCCATTGTACGCTCATTGCTGATTTCGGCTTTTCCCGTCGCATTGGGCTACAATGCAGAGAGATCAATTAGAAAAAACACGAAATTATGATTGGATAATGGCATTTAATAATTCCCGAAAAGGCATTTTCCCCTATGAAATATCTGGTTGTTCCCGTCTTACTTCTGGTTTACGCCGTGCATCAAGACCTGTGGAATTGGACGAACAAAACGCTGATCGGTGGGGTTTTGCCTGCCGGGTTAGCCTATCACGTCTTTTACTCGGTGCTTGCCTCGCTCACAATGCTCTTTCTGGTGAAAGTCGCGTGGCCTCAGCACCTCGAAAACGAGATTGAAGCCCTCCCGGAAGCCCTTAAAAATAGGAGTGCCCACGAATGATCCCCGTCATTGTGATTTTGCTCTACCTCGTAGTGATTGCCTCTATTGGCGGAGCCGCCTACCGACGTAGCAAAAACAACACCGAAGACTTTTTTCTGGCGGGGCGCACGATTGGCTCCGCTGTTTTCTTCCTTTCCCTTTTCGCCACGAATATGACCGCCTTTGCAATTCTCGGTTCTTCCGGTGCCGCCTACAAACAGGGAATCGGAATTTACGGTTTGATGGCGTCTTCGTCCGGGTTGGTGATTCCACTCACGATTTTCTTCATTGGAACACGGCTCTGGGCATTAGGGAAAAAGTTCGGGCATACCACCCAGGTTCAGTATTTTCGAGACCGTTGGGAATGTAATCGTATTGGCACGGCGATTTTCGTGCTGACCTCCGCTATGCTCATCCCCTACATGATTATTTCGATTATTGGCGGCGGGCAAGTGCTGAACGATATTTCGCGTACCTCCCCTGATGCCGCGCCCCTGATCCCCTACTGGCTCGGTTGTCTGATCGTTACGGTTGTCGTCACGCTCAACGTTTTCCTAGGGGGGATGCGTGGTGTCGTCTGGGTCAACGTGCTGCAGACAACGCTCTTTCTGCTCTTTGGAACGATTGCCGTACTGATTATCTCCGGTAACGTCCCCGGTGGTCTCTCGAATGTGATGCGTGAAATTGGAGCCGATCCGGTGAAGTCCGCCCTGATCACTCGTGAGAAAATGCCTGCGGAACTTTTCTGGAGTTACACGTTTATTCCGCTCTCTTCAATTATGTTTCCGCATATGTCCATTATGTGCCTTTCTGCCCGTAAAATGTCAGCGTTCAAGCAAACTGTGGTGGCTTACCCCATTGCGATTATGCTGATCTGGTTGCCGAGCGTCTTTCTGGGAGTAGTGGGAGCGCAGGTCATTCCGGGTTTGAAAGGGACGGACTCAGACGGAATTCTCCTGCGAATGTTGACGCAATACTCTCCCGTGTGGCTTGCAGGACTTTTGGGCGCGGGAATTATTTCGGCGGTCATGGGTAGTGATTGTCATCAGGTGCTCGCGCTTTCCACGATGTTTACGAAGGATATGTACGAACATTACAACGGCGGGAAAGTTCAGAGTGAGCGACAGAAAGTGTTTTTTGCTCGCGTTTTTGTGCTGATCTTCACGGCGATTGCCTACGTTGTAGCCCTCCAGAAGCCGACAGGCATCTTCGAGTTGGCACAACGTTTCGCCTTCACCGGGTTTGCGGCACTTGCTCCC
Organism: Chthonomonadaceae bacterium; assembly: GCA_014377395.1. Classification (GTDB taxonomy): domain Bacteria; phylum Armatimonadota; class Chthonomonadetes; order Chthonomonadales; family Chthonomonadaceae; genus JACMPS01. The sequence goes on along the minus strand of JACMPS010000420.1, from coordinate 7,953 downwards.
GTGATGATCGCGGCACTATTCTGGAAGCGTAGCACGAAATGGGGCGCACTGGCTTCGACCTCATGGGTAGCGTTCTGCCTTTTATTCTCGTGGTATCTGACGGCAGTCTCCGACGAAATCGCTCCGAAACCGCCTGTTCCCGGTCTTAAACCAAAAACTTCGATGATTGCGGTGGCTCCCGGTTCTCCTTTACCTCCGGGGGGGCAGGGTGTCTCCGTTGTTGCCGCTCCCGGCGAAACTGTGACGGCACGTGTTCCGGGTACGCCAGGTGCTTCACCTAACGCCGAACGCCCATCACCTAACGTTGCTCCAAAGAAAAAGCCCGTGACGCAGGTACAGATTTATCCGTCTCTCGGAAATCTGTTTTTGCGTAACGCCACTCAAGTGACGGTCTTTGGCTACCTGCCTGTCGTGCCAATGGTCTTCGGTTCCGCACTTCTGATGATCCTTGTTTCCCTCGGCACTCGTCCACCGAGCGAAGCCACCATGAGAAAGTATTACGGCTAAAAGACGAAACAAAAGCCCCCTCGACCTCGTTGTCGAGGGGGCTTTTGTTGCTCTTTGTAGTTGCGGTTCTCCTGAGGAGATATAGCCGAAGGAGAGACCGGGGAATAAATTCCCCGGCTACAAAAGTGCGAAGTCCACCTACGTGGACTGAGAAGGGAGTAAATCAATAGTTGTCTACTCTGGCAACAAACTCTAAGGGGGTGTTGAAAAAGTCTTTGATCAAGGCGAAATCTGATCAGTGGTGTGTCCGAGTTTTAGCCAATTCAGGGGCGGAACGTCTCTAGCGCGGAATTCATTCCTGCGACAAATGTACCAACTTCACTTATTCAGCACCTGCTTAGCCTATTGGTCTGTTAAGCGGCATGAGAGATCGCTTCGTCGGAATAATCGTAAATAGGCTCCTCGTTAAGTGCCGTGAACGCGGTAAGTTCCCTCTCATTGGCAGGAAGGGCAAGATCAGCTCTATATTCTGCCGCCGCTCGTTCCGCTTATTCTTGCAAAATGCGCGAACGCTCTTCTTTCGGTAGAGAAAGCAAAGTGTGCGGATCAAGTGCCTTTTAAGTTTCTCGCTCTCTCTTCCAGAGTCAGTTCAATTGTGTAAGTCATTTCTCTTCCTCATTCTCTTCAGCGTTGGAATTGGCGATACAGGCTAGAGGAAATCAAACCTGATAGCGTTTCAGGGTTAGCGTCGCGTTGTGACCGCCAAAGCCAAAGGAGTTGGAAATGGCGATGTCAACGGAGGCTTTGCGGGCTTCGTTGGGGATGTAATCGAGATCACAAAGAGGATCGGGGTTGAAGAGGTTCATTGTCGGCGGCAAAATCTGATCGCGCAATGCGTAAGCAGTGATGATCGCTTCGACGGCTCCTGCCGCTCCCAGTAAATGCCCGTGCATAGACTTGGTGGAACTAATTGCGAGTTTGTAGGCGTGTTCGCCGAATGCGGTTTTGATCGCACGGGTTTCGCCCTTGTCGTTCATCGGGGTCGAAGTGCCGTGCGCGTTGATGTAGCCGACTTGCTCCGGTTTGATCTCCGCATCGTCAAGGGCATTTTGCATCGAGCGAGCCGCGCCCTCACCGTCTTCCGGTTGCCCCGTAATGTGGTAGGCGTCTCCTGACATTCCATACCCGATAATTTCCGCGTAAATGTTTGCGTTCCGTGAAAGCGCTGATTCCAGCGTTTCCAGAATCATCACGCCCGAACCCTCACCAAGAATAAAGCCGTCGCGGTCTACGCTAAAAGGGCGGGAAGCGTGTTCGGGGTCATCATTGCGGGTTGTCATCGTTCGTGCCGCACAAAAACCCGCCATTGCAAGGGGTGTCACGGTTGCTTCCGCACCTCCGGCAAGCATCACATCCGCCGCGCCACGCTTGATCAGATAGTAAGCATCCCCGATATTGTTGGTTCCGGTGGTGCAAGCCGTTGTCACGCAGGTACTCGGTCCTTTTGCCCCGGTGACAATCGAAACCATGCCCGCGCCCATGTTGCAAATAATGCCGGGAATCAAAAATGGAGAAATTCGGGATGGTCCCTTTTCAAGCAAAACTTTGTGCTGATCTTCGATCATGCTCAGCCCGCCGATGCCGGAGCCGATCTGCACTCCGACTCGCCCTGCGTTTTCATCGTTGATCACAAAGCCGGAGTCAGAAAGTGCCATTTTCGCCGCACCTACCGCAAATTGAATAAAGCGATCCATGCGCCGTGCCTCCTTGACATTTAGGAATGGAGAAGGATCCCACTCTTTCACGCAAGCGGCAACCTGTGTGGTATAGCCGGAGACATCGAACTGATCTATGCGAGAGACGCCCGAACACCCGGCAAGACATGATTTCCACGTCGTTTCCGCCGTCAATCCCAGGGGCGTGACTGCCCCGACCCCGGTGATTACAACCCGTCTTTCCTGCATCAATCGTCTTCTGTCCTCGCTCATTCCTATTCTTCCTTCACAAAAAGAGTCATTGCGTCGGGAAAAAAGAAACGCTCTTCACGTAATTTTCCGGACGCTTTGTGCTCCTTTTCAATACCGCCTTATCAACTCGGATTTGGCAAAATCCGCTTAAACCTTTGGAGAGCCGTCAATGTATTGTGCAATGGCTCCCACCGTTGCCAGTTTCTCCGCTTCTTCGTCAGGAATTTCCATCTCGAATTCCTCTTCCAGTGCCATGACGATTTCAACAACGTCCAGCGAATCAGCACCGAGGTCATCCACAATCGAAGCCTCCATCGTCACCTGATCTTCGGAGACGCCCAGTTGCTCGACCATCACTTTTTTCACACGCTCAAATGTACTCATCGGAATTAAACCCTCTCGTTTCGTTTACTTTGTTGAAAATCCACAAATCTACATAAACAGACCGCCATCAATGGATATCACTTCTCCCTGAATGTAGGCGGCGGCATCGGAACAGAGAAAAACGACGACATTCGCCACGTCCTCAACTACGCCCAATCTCCCCAGCGGGATTTGTTTGAGAATAGCCTCTTTGTGTTCCTCTTTCAATCCATCGGTCATGTCTGACTCGATAAAACCGGGTGCAACCGCATTCACGCGAATGTTGCGCCCCCCCAACTCTTTTGCCAGCGATTTCGTCAAACCGACCAAGCCGGACTTCGAGGCGGCATAGTTGACTTGCCCCGCCCCCCCGACTTTTCCGATCACGGAGCCGACATTCACGATCACGCCCGACCTCTGTTTCAGCAGAAAAGGACAAACCGCTTTCACGGCGAGAAACGTTCCCTTAAGGTTTGTATCGAGAACGGCGTCCCAATCTTCTTCCGTCATGCGGAGCATGAGTTTGTCGCGGGTGATCCCGGCGTTATTCACCAGAATATCTATCTTACCGTATTTTTCAAGAGTTATCTTCGCCAGCGCGTTCATGTCGTCGGCACTTGCCACGTCACCCTGCACGGCAAAAGCAGTTCCGCCCATATTCGTTATCTGATTTACAACGGCTTCTGCGGCTTCGGCACTGCGGCTGTAATTGACGACAACAGACGCCCCTTCTGCCGCAAGAGCCAGCGCAACTCCGCGTCCGATGCCACGTCCCGCTCCCGTCACAATGGCGATTTTACCCGCTAACTTCATGTTTTCACTCGATTTTTGTTCACAGTTTGCACAATTTTTCCGCACGATTTTTGCTTTTCAATCTCTATGCCTGTGCTAATTTGTGGAGCGAATCTGCATCTTGGACGCTTTGAGTCGTTACGTCTTTGGCAATGCGGCGCACCAGACCACTCAGCACTTCGCCGCTTCCAAACTCGATAAAGCGAGTAAATCCGTCCTCGACAAGACGCTGAACCGACTCTTCCCACCGAACACTGCCGCTCACTTGCCGGGTCAATCCTCCGGTGATGTCGTCCATTACCTCGACATAATTGGCGGTGACATTCGAGACAACCGGAAGTTGCGGCTTGCGGAAATTGGTTTTCATCAGTTCCGCGAAAAGGGCATCCCCTGCTGTCACCATAAGCGGAGAATGGAAGGGGCCCGAAACGTTAAGCGGAATCACCCGCTTCGCTCCCTGTGTTTTCGCCATTTCTCCTGCTTTGAGGACAGCCTCAACCTCGCCGGAGATCACGATTTGTCCGCCCCCATTGTAGTTGGCGACGGCGACCAGCCCCCCGCCCTCTTGCCGAACTACCTTGCAAATTTCTTTTGCAACGGAGGGTTCCAATCCCAAAATTGCCGCCATCGTGCCGGGATGTGTTTTCCCGACATCACGCATCAACTCTCCGCGCTTGCAGACCAGTTTTAATCCATCCGCGAAACCGAGTGCCCCCGCCGCATAAAGTGCCGCGTATTCGCCGACACTATGCCCCGCGACTGCGTCGGCTTTCAGTGTTGAGTTTGCCCGAAACGAGGCAACCGCCGCCACACTCGTGACATAGAGAGCCACCTGCGCGTTTTCGGTTTCCCTGAGCATTTCTTCGGGTCCCTCGAAACAGAGAGTTTTCAGATCGAAACCGAGCGTCTCATTGGCAACATTGAACGCTTCCTGAGCCTCTGGGAAATTTTCATAAAGAGATTTTCCCATCCCGACCTTTTGCGATCCCTGCCCCGGAAAAATAAACGCGACTTTGCTCATAACGTTTTTCTGCTACTCGCCCTTTGTCCAGCGTATCACGTTGGAAGCCCACGAAAGCCCTGCCCCATACCCTACAGTTACCACGACATCGCCGCGATTGAGACGCCCCTCTTGTTGCGCTTCACAAAGGGCGATTGGCACGGTTCCGGCGGAAGTGTTGCCGTACTTCTGAACGTTGACATACACTTTTTCGTGTGGAATCTGGAGCCTGTCGGCAATCGCATACATAATCCGCACATTCGCCTGATGCAAAACCAGCAAGTCTACATCGGCAGGACGCAGACAAACTTTTTCGAGTGACTCACGGACACACGCAGGAACAATTTCAACGGCGAAACGATAGACTTCTTTCCCGTTCATCGTCAGTTTGTTAAGACCGCTCTCCATATTTTCGGGAGTGAGCGGATTGCGTGATCCTCCTCCTTCCAGCCAGATAGACGAGGCACCGGAGCCATCGGAACCCAGGACTGAGCCTAAGATTCCCTCTTCGTAGCCACAGGGTGTGAGAACGGCGGCTCCCGCGCCATCTCCGAAAAGAACGCAGGTTCCCCGGTCATTCCAATTCAATTGTTTTGTAAGGGTGTCCGCTCCCAGTACGAGGACATTTCGCATGGCTCCCGATTGAATCATTCCCGCTGCCGTTGCCAGTCCATAGCAAAAGCCGGAACACGCCGCGGAAAGATCGAAAGCACCTGCACGTTTCGCACCCAGTGCGTTCTGGATGAGAGAGGCAGTCGCGGGCCAGATGTAATCGCCGGAGGTGGTTGCACAGAGAACTAAATCGAGGTCGGCGGCGTCCATGTCGGCATCAGCGAGGGCTTTTTTTGCGGCGATCAGGCAGAGGTCGGAGGTGGCGGTGGCACTATCCGTCACTCGTCGCTCTTTGATTCCGGTGCGTGTGGTGATCCATTCATCGTTTGTGTCAACGAATTTTGCGAGTTCTTCGTTGGTCAATACCCGTTCTGGTAGTCCCATTCCGAGTCCGGCAATCCCGGCGCGTACCGGTTGAGGAGTGGTCATTCTGTTTTCGCCACTCTCGCCTTTATCGCCAATGAGGGGCTTTGGGGTCTGTACGGCATTGGGGGGTAAAGTCATACGGCTCTCTTTTACGAAACAGGCGGCAAATCCGGCGAATCACAGACACGCAAACGAATTGTTTCAATCAGGTTGGATTGTACCGCTCTTTCGGCGGCACGACACGCATTCATCACAGCGTAGGCGTCAGAGCGTCCATGCCCGATGATAATTACGCCATTCACGCCAAGCAAAGGCGCACCGCCACGCTCCGAATAATCCACTTTTCGCATCATTCGCTTGATTGCAGGGGCGATAGGCACAAGAAACGGCTTCATCCAGAGTTTGCTTTCGAGTTCGGATTTCAGCAAATTGCGGATCATTTCGGCGACACCTTCGCTGGCTTTCAGCACGACATTTCCGACAAACCCATCACAAACGATGACATCGGCGGTTCCACGAAAAATGTCTCGCCCTTCCACATTGCCGATGAAATTAAAATTTTTATCCGATTCCTGCGCTTGTAGGAAAAGGGCATGGGTCTTTTTGACGGTGTCGTTGCCTTTGCTCGACTCCTCTCCGTTAGAGAGTAGTCCGATCTTCGGCATTTTCACTCCGAGCGTCAGCGCGGAAAATACGCTTCCCATTACCGCAAATTCATGTAAGTTGTTCGGATCGCAGTCTACGGTGGCTCCTGCATCGAGCAAAACCACCGTGCCTTTTGAGGAAGGCAACAGCGTTGCAATCGCAGGGCGGTCCACCCCTCGGATACGTCCGAGAGTCAGGAGAGAAACCGCCATTGCCGCGCCCGTATTTCCAATGGAAACGAGGGCATCCGCTTTTTTGTCTTTGACGAGTTTCGTTCCAACAACAATCGAGGCGTCTTTTTTGTTGCGGAAGGCGGCGGTAGGCTGATCGGTCATCTCGATCACTTCCCTTGCAGGAACGATTTCGATGTTTTTAGCCGAATGGCGTTTGAGTTCCGGCTCCAGAAGAGCGGGATCACCGACAAGAAGATAATGGGCTTGTGACTCATGCGCCGCTTGCACGACACCCTGCGCCACCACCTGCGGCCCTCTATCTCCCCCCATCGCATCTACTGCGATTCGCATCAGTTCTCCCGCCTTACGTCTTGTCTAAAACTCAGTTCCGTTCTGTTATGCGTTCTGCCCGGAGTCGGGAGCCGCAAAGACCTGTCGGTTTTTGTAGCGTCCTGTGGTCGGGTCTACGTGGTGCAGAAGCGCGTATTCACCCGGTGCCTCGAAGGAAGGAATGATCGCAGGGGTATGGGTCAATTTATAATGGGTGCGACGTTTGCGCGTTCTCTGGTTAGAGTGTCGTCGTTTTGGGAGTGGCATTTCGTTCAGAACCTTTCGAGAAAGAAGTGTTAAGGGTTAAGTATTGAGTGTCAAGAGGAAACTCACTCTTCGACACTCACTTTTCTTCAAGCAAATCTTTTAGTTTAGCAAATGCCGGGTTAATCGGCTTTTCATCTTCTGTTTCCACAGCGTCTTCCTCTGGAGGAAGCAGTGCTTTCAGCACGTCCTCCGGGTAGAGCAGACAGTGGGTGCATCGTCCTTCCGCGTCTTCCGGCGGCAGGGGTTGGGTGGGTTCATCCAGTACGAGGTACTGCCGAACCATTTCCGTCAGGTCGAAAATTTGACCCTCGAAAAGTTTGGCGGCAACCGGGTTTTCATCTTCTTCCACGACGGTTACGGTCTGGAAGGTACGCGCTCCCGGCGTATGTTTCAATTCAAACTGTTCCTCAATCGTGAGGGTAGTAGGTCGCTCGAAATACTGACTACAACGGCTACAGGGAAGTGCCGTTGCCGTCTCGATTTCGCCACTAATCAGCAGAGTTCCCCCCGCGTTGTTGAACAGCAGATCACCTTTCACGGGTTTGGTGCACTCGATGTCCTCATCCACAAGCGGGGGTTCGTCCACCTCATAAGGCACGACTTTCCCCACTTCCCGCAAAATTTCAGTAATGTCCAGTCGCATTTTAAGACAAATTCCCGTTTCGGTTCTCAATTTCAAGCACGTTACGCATAGTCTCTTTTGATCTGATCTTTGTAGGTCAGGAGTATGGAGTTAAGGTAAGTATGCCTTTATATCGCGTCTGAAAGACGCTTGGTCTTGTTGCCAGAAGTTTTCAACTTCCGGTGAGAAAATTGGATTTGTCCGCTTACGCCTTCTCCAGCAAATCCCGTCCGCGTTGTACCTGTCCAATTGCTTTGCCAAGAACGCCTTCCAGATTCGCCAGCACGTCACGGGCGTAATCGTCGGCTCCCCGCTTGACGGAGTGCGCTTCCTGATCGGCGCGATACAATTGCTCTTGCGCCTGAATCT
>JACMPS010000419.1 GCA_014377395.1 Chthonomonadaceae bacterium | reverse complement strand
TCGCCGCATCACCGATATTTACAACAGCGTGGGAGATCGTTACGCCATTTTTGCCGGAGTAGACGATTTGATTATGGAGTGTTGCGTGGTGGGAGCAGTCGGGTGGATTGCAGGGGTCGGGCTTGCATTCCCCGTTGAAAATCAGCGTGTCTGGGACTTGATGCAAGCCGGAGAATGGGATAAGGCCCGTACTCTGTATCGCTGGTTTGCCCCGTTGCAACATCTGGATATCGGAACTCACTTTGTTCAGAAAATTAAACTGGCAATGCAAGAAACCGGATTGGGGACGGAGTGGGTGCGTGCGCCCCGTTTGACACTTACCGGAAAGGAGAGAGAAGAGGTTCTGGAAGTTATTCGCCATGCTGTAGACAATCCCCCGGAAGGACTCGTTTGATGAAAAGCACACAAAAGCGCATTCAGGTTGTTGATTCTCACACAGGGGGCGAACCCACCCGCGTAGTCGTTTCTGGTGCGCCCCTCTTAAAAGGCGCAACAACGGCGGAAATGCTCCACGATTTCCGCACTCACCACGACGATTTCCGCTCGGCAGTAATCAATGAGCCTCGCGGAAACGATATTCTGGTTGGGGCATTGCTATTGCCGCCAACCATGCGTACCCATGTGGCAAGCATCATTTTTTTTAATAATGTAGGCTATCTCGGAATGTGCGGACATGGGATGATTGGTCTGGTCACGACGCTGGCTCATCTCGATATGATTTCCGTCGGAACTCACGCGATTGAAACACCGATTGGTTCCATCAAAGCCACGCTTCACGACGACGGAAGCGTGGCGGTGAGAAATGTCCCCGCTTACCGCCATACGAAAGACGTGCGTGTGCAGGTCGAAGGGATTGGGGAGGTTTGTGGGGATGTCGCATGGGGCGGCAACTGGTTTTTTCTGGTTTCTACCGGAGTGAAAGAGAGAATGGATGCCCTGAACGTAGACGCCCTGACTTCCGTGACGGTGCGTATTCGTGAAGCCCTGTCCTCACAGAACATCACGGGCAAAGACGGTGCCCAAATAGATCACATCGAACTTTTCGCGCCCTCGGAGCGCGAGGGAGTTCACTCCAAAAATTTCGTTCTCTGTCCCGGAGAGGCGTATGACCGCTCTCCCTGCGGAACCGGCACCTCTGCCAAACTCGCCTGCCTTTACTCGGACGGTAAACTGGCTTCAGGCGAAATCTGGCGTCAAGAGAGCATTATCGGCTCTATTTTCGAGGGAAGCATTGAGGTAGAGGAAGAGGTAATCACGCCGACGATTCGCGGCAAAGCGTGGCTGACCTCCGAGGCGACTCTGCTGATTGACGAGAGCGATCCTTTCGCTACAGGAATCAAGCGATAGGGGAAGTGTTAAGAGAAAGCCCCCACCCTGATCTTGTCCAGTCAGCCCTCCCTCAAAATCCGGGAGAGGTGAGTAATGCAAATGCCCTGAACATTTCACACTCCTGAACACCTGTCAAAAAGGCGAAAGAGGGCTTATCGCCGTGCCTTTGCATTGAGTCCACGAAGGTGGACTTTGCGCCTCAGTAGCTGGGGAATTTATTCCCCGGACCTCTTTCCAAAGAAGATGATTTGCAGTCCCCCTATTCGGTTTTCCCCCTACCCTCTAGTTTTTCAGAGAGACGGATTGGACAGAGCCGTAAGTAATTGAGTTTCCTGCGTGTTGCTCTTTCACCTTGCCACGTAGCACCGTTTTCCAGGAAAATGTTTTGCCGCTGATCAGCAAAGTGACGGGAGTTTCGATCTGCGCTTCTCCTGCCCCGCCCTTAAAAGCGGTTTCTGCGGCGGCGCTCACTCCGGCGTTCGGCGTTTGTGCATCGAGTTTAAGGGGGGTTTTTCCTTTGGCAAAGCGGAGGGTGAGGCTTCCCACAATCCGGCGGCTTGCTTTCTCCCAGCGTTCCTTGATCGGAATTTTAAGGGATTTTGCGCCGGGTTTGTAGTCGGTGCCGTCACCAAAATTCACTTTTCGCTCAAAGCCGCCGACGTGAATTTCCAGAGACGTTTTCGCGTCAAACGCTGAAAACTCCCTCTCTTCCAATGGAAACTCTGCATTGAGAGTGAGTTTTCCTTTACTCGCGGTTTCCGACTCTTTCACGCTACCCATGTCTCTGGTCAGCATTTTCTGCCGAAACGTTTCCGTGATTTTCACCTTCCACACAGAGTCTTTTTGCAGCGTTGCAAATGCCCCCACTGTAAGACCTATTCCCAAGACTAAAATTGCTCTCATCAGCATGGTGCGCTCCTTATTTCAGATAGTTTCTTGACGGAAGAGGACGGAGGAAAAGCACTTTGTGACAGGCGATTAAGCGCGAAGTTCCTGCAAAATCTTTTGTAGGACGCTTTCCCAATCTCCCGGTGAGGGTTGACGAAACAGGCGCATCGTCGGATACCAGGGCGTCGTTTCCGAGTTGGTTCCCCAGCGCCAGTCACAAATAAAAGGGAGTAATGTCCAGACAGGTTTGCCCAGTCCCCCCGCAAGATGTGCGCTGGAAGTGTCTACAGAAATGATGAGATCGAGATTTTCCATTAACGCCGCCGTGTCGTCGAAGGTTTCGATATAAGGCGACAGGTCAGTCAGATTCATGCCGGGGGGAGGCGTTTGCGTTTCTCCTGCTTTCTCTCCAAACTGCAAACTGTAGAAGTGAACGTCTTCTATAAGGGACAATTCCGAGAGCGGCGCGTAATCCGACAGGTGAATGGAGCGGTTGTGATCATTGATAAAAGTAGGACGCCCTGCCCACACAATCCCAATTTTCCTACCCTTCACCCCCTCGAACAACCCCCCGAAGTGAGCGACTTTCTCCTGATCCGCAAAAAGATACGGAACGGGTGCGGGAATCGTGGCAAGCGTTGTGCGGAACACACGCGGCAAATCATAAAGTTTCAGGTGCAAATCAAAGGCGGTTCCGCTAGTATCACGATTGGCGTGAGTGCGCTCGACAATCGTGTCGTAACCGGGAGTGCGTTTCAGGAGCGGCAGAAGCTGCGAGTAACTTTCCAGCACGACGCTTTCTACCCTTTCCGCCGCCATCGGAAGGTAGCGCACGAATTGGAGATTGTCCCCGAATCCCTCTGTCATGTGCAGAAACAACGTTTTGTCGTTTTGCTTGGAGCCGTCCCACTGTGGCACACTTAATTGCCGAACATTCGGTTCGTTTTCGGAGAGCATACGGTCTGCGGTTTTCCAGCCCTCCTCGTAATCCCCGGAGACCAGTTGAAGTCGCATCAGATTGCTGAGGGCGTTGGGATAGTCCGGGCGCAGTTCGAGAGCGCGTTTTGTGGCGGCGATTCCCCTTTCCATCCTTCCCGATCCCATCAGGGCATACCCTAAATTAAGTGCGTACTCGGCGACATCAGGGCGTAACCGGGCAACGAGCGAAAGAGGTTCGATTGCCTCCTCATATTGTCCACGATGGATCAGGGCATTGCCAAGCAGGTTGAGTGCCATGACGTTCCGACTGTCCAACTTGAGGGCTTGTCTTGCCGCCTCTTCGGTTTCAGGGTAACGCCGCAAACTGTGAAAGGCGTTCGCCATAAGCGCGTAAATTTCGGGCTTTTCAATCGGCGGCTTGACACGCTTTAGAGTTTTTAGCACCCCCTCGAAATCCTTTTCCGTCGTTTGCTTTTCCGCCCTCGCGAAAAGATCGGCGGTACTCTCACTTTTGATGCCTGCACGCTTTGGAAGTGTAAATGGTTTGTTTTTCCCCTGATTGGCTTTCAGGACGGCGATTTGACGGGTCAACACGTCGGCTTCCGCCACCCGTTTTTGAGTTTTGAGAAGTTCGCACAGGTTGAGCAGGGCTTCCAGAAGGTCGGGCTTTAATCGCAGGGCTTCCCGGTATTCCCGCTCTGCCTCCCCGATATAGCCCTGCCGATACAATGCCGTCCCCAGATAATAATGAGGCTCAGGAGAAGTCGGATCGGTCTCGGTCACAAAACGCAGAGTGATTTCCGCTTCCAGAAATCTGCTCAGCCCAATCAAACAAATGCTCATGCCGAGATTGGTGTCGGGGCTTTCGGGAGAGTGGACAAGAGCGCGTTCGTAAAGCGGCAGGGCTTCGGCGAATTTCCCCCTGTGTGTCAACAGGGTGGCAAGCCAGAAAAGCCCCGATGATGAATCGGGGCTTTTCTGGAGAAAGGTTCGGTAAAGCGGTTCGGCTTTGTCGAGCCGCCCTGCGCCGTGAAGTGCCTGTGCTTTTTGGAAAGACATAATCTCTAAACGATATCCACCTCGTGGACGCCCCGGTGAACGTCCCCGATGACATAAGCCGACTCGCCCGCTTCATTCAGACGATGCGCGAGAGCGGGCGCCTGATCAGGAGGAACGATCAGCATCAATCCGATTCCCATGTTCAGGGTGCGGAACATTTCGGGTTCCGGGACGTTGCCTCGCTCCTGAATCAAAGAGAAAATCGGAGGAATGGGCCAGTTGCGCCGCTCAATCGTGACACTGCAATCGGGAGGAAGCACACGCGGGATATTGTCGTAAAAGCCGCCCCCGGTAATGTGCACAATCGCGTGAATATCGAATTCTTCGAGAAGCGGGACGACTGAAGCCGCATAGCAACGATGCGGTTGAAGCAATTCTTCGCCGAGAGTACGCCCCAGTCCGGGCGGGGTCTCGAAAAGACTCAGGCTGTTTTCCCCATTGTCGAGCAACACCCGGCGAGCAAGCGAGTAGCCGTTTGTGTGTAGCCCCGAAGACGCAAGCCCGACAACGGTATCGCCCGCTTCCACTCTTGAACCGTTGATGATTTTGCTTTTTTCGACAAGCCCGATGATGCACCCGGCAAGATCGTATTCGCCTTCGAGATACATTCCCGGCAACTCTGCGGTTTCGCCACCAATGAGAACGCACCCATTGATTTTACAGGCGTCCGCCATGCCTTTAACGACGTCCACTACGACGTTCGGCAACAGTTTTCCTGTCCCAAAATAGTCCAGAAAAAAGAGCGGTCTCGCTCCCTGCACCAGAATATCGTTGACGCAATGGTTGACGAGATCGCCCCCGACGGTATCATGTTTGCCGACTTGAACCGCTATTTTGAGTTTTGTGCCGACTCCGTCAATGGAGGAAACCAGCACAGGCTCGGTGTAGGCGGAAATCCCCGCGAGTGAAAACATTCCCCCGAAACTTCCCACGTCCGTTAAAACGGCGGGGGTGAATGTCGAGCGAATGTGTTCCTTCATGCGTTGCACGGCTTCATTTCCGGCGTCAATGTCTACCCCGGAATCCCGGTAGGTAATGCGTTCCTCTGACATAGCGATAGGTGGCTCAGGAGGTCTCCCTAAGCCGCGCTCCCTTCGAGTTGATACTGTCGGTACTGGATGCCGCTATTGACTTGTCCCTCAAAACGTCCGATGACATGAGCGTCGCGGGTGATCGTGCCACTAACGGAGCCGTCATAAGCAATGTTGACGCGCCCTACGTTGCCTACGTTGTCTCGCAGAGTGGTTGAACCGGAGAGGTGGACGCGCCCGGTGACGAGGTAGTCGGCGACTTCGAGTTCGCTCTCAATTTGTGCGGAATAGCCGTCTTCTTCGTTTGAACCCAGGGTGATTTGCAGGGTTTCGGGAATAGGACGCGCCGGGGAAAGCCCTGATAGCCGTACCTGTCCAATCGTTCTTGTGCCACGTACTTCCGCCACATCAGGGATACTGACGGCGTAGGTTAGGGTTTGTTTTTCGGTATTGTTTTCGGTGAGAACAGTTGCGACGGCACGAGTATAAGGGTGCGTGTGGGTGCGGCTTGTTCCCCCGGCATCCTCATAGCGATTGACGGGACCCACGCCTTCGGCAGCCAGAAAAGCAAACCGAACGGCATAGGCGGCACAGTCCGCCAGCATTTGCGCGGAGGCTTCTTCCGGGTTTCGCCTTGCCGCCGCTTGAAGCGATTCGGTGTCAAGCAGGGCATTGGTGAGTCGCTCGGCTCCGTTGACATTACGGGTATTGAAAAATCGGGACAAGACAACGCCGCCCGCCGCCAGTGTCAGCAATGCAGTCGCCTGTGCAAACTTAGGAATTTTTACAAAAATGTGAGACATCATCGGGAGTTCCCTTTCCACTCTTTTTTCTACGGTCTTTTCTCGGCAGTTTTTTGCCTTCAAGAAAGTTAGACGCAGAGGCTTGCCCTTTCGCTTCACTTTGTCTTGCGCTTCTCTTTTGATTTCGTCTTCGTTCCGTTATTATTTGATACGGATCAGCGAAAGAGTCTTTCGAGAGCAAACTCGAAACCGGGCAACACGTCCTCACCTGTCAGCGTGTCCTCAATGCCTAACGTGCGTGGGTTTTCTCCGGTGCGGTGCACGGTCACGGTTTGCGTTGCTGGATCAATCGCCCACACGAGTTTCACCCCTGCCGAAAGCCACCGAGCAATCTTGAGAGCGAAAGGGCGGCGCGTGTCGCTCAGAGAACGGGTCTCAAAAATCAAGTCGGGCGCGAGATCGAGATAGCCTTTGGTCGGGAAATCGGTCAAGCGTTCCGCCGCAACAAAAGCGAAATCGGGAGCGAGCAACGTATCAGGGTTGCGCTCTACGATAAACCGCGTCTCCGCCGCAAAACACTTACCGAGACTTTTTTCATAGACAAAATAAGAGACGTAAGCGGAAAGCCTCATGGTTTTGTCGCCATGTTCGGCACTGTTGTTGGGCATAATTGAGATTTCTCCTCGCACGAGTTCAACACG
>JACMPS010000418.1 GCA_014377395.1 Chthonomonadaceae bacterium | reverse complement strand
GACATCAGGAAACGGAAGCAAACCTGCAACTCGTTCTTCACGTTTAGAGGGAAGTCAGTGTGTCGTTCCGTTTCCTCCCCGCGTCGCGTCCGAAGGACGCCTCCACCGCAAGTGCTTAGCGCAAGGATAAACAAAACCGTTGACGAACCACAACCGTCCCTTAGCACTAGATAAAGTGCATTGCCGCAGGAATGAATTCCGCTCTGTGAGGCGTACCACCTCGTGTCCTTCGGACACCAAACTCGTGTTTGCATTGAGTCCACGGAGGTGAACTTTGCGCTTTTGTAGCCGAGGAATCCATTCCCCGGACTTCTTCTCAAGGCTCCTGAAATCCCATTCACTCAGGGACAAGATAAGCCCCTCCTGCAAGGGAGAGAAAAGGTCAATTCAGTTTCTAAACCGGGACGCCCCGCATAGCGCGTGCCGCAAGTTTGGGACCGTGTCCTGTCTCCCAGCAACCTTTGGCGTCGGGGATCACTTTGCCGGGGTTGCAAAGATCGTTGGTGTTGAAAACCTCTTTGATTTTTTGCATCAATCCCAGGTCCAGATCGGAGAACATCCAAGGCATCGTTTCCAGTTTTTCAATCCCGATCCCATGTTCTCCCGTCACACTCCCGCCGACATCTACGCACAACTTTAGAATTTTATGACCAACCTCTATTACGGCTTTCACCTGTTCTGGGTCGCGCTCATCGTACATCAGATTCGGGTGGAGATTGCCGTCCCCCGCATGAAAAACGTTACCTGCGTTCAGTCCATGCTCGGCGGCGATGCGCTTGACTTCACGGATCACTTCAGGAAGTTTCGTGCGCGGGATTACGCCGTCATGCGTGACCATGCTGAGTCCAAGACGCCCTAATGCCCCAAACGATTGCTTCCGTGCCTTCCACAGCAAAGCGCGTTCCAATTCCGTCTTCGCCTGACGCACCTCACGGGCATTATTCTTCGCGCAAATTTCACGCACCTTTTGTGCTTCGTCCTCCAAGCCAACCTCGATTCCGTCCACTTCGATAATCAGAACCGCCTCGGCGTCCATCGGAAAGCCAAGATGAAAGGCTTCTTCACAAGCACGGATGATGAAAGTATCGATCATTTCCAGAGCGGCAGGCAACACCCCAGCGGCAATGATATCCGAGACGGTTTGTGTCGCCTGATCCACTGTCTCAAAAATGGCAAGCAGGGTACGAACTGACTGCGGAAGCGGCGTCAATCGAAACGTAACTTCGGTAACGATACCTGTTGTTCCCTCAGAGCCGACGACGAGACCGACAAGATCAAAGCCGTTAGAGTCCTCTTCTTTGCCCCCGAGATGCACGATGTCGCCGTCGGGAAGCACCATTGTCAGCCCGGTGATGTGATTGGTTGTCACGCCGTATTTCAGGGTGTGCGGCCCCCCCGCGTTCTCTGCGACGTTGCCGCCAATGGTACAGGCTCCCTGCGAAGAAGGGTCAGGGGCATAATGCAACCCGTCTTTTCGGACGGCTTTGGTGAGGTAGGTGTTAACGGTTCCCGCCTGTGAGGACATGCGTCTGTTTTGTACGTCCACATCAAGAATTTTGCCCAGTTTCATCGTCGAGATAATCAGCCCGCCCTGTATCGCCGTTGCCCCGCCCGACAGTCCGGTTCCGGCTCCGCGTGGCGTGAAGACAACTTTTAAGCGATTGCAGAGTTTCACGATCTCAGAAACCTGTTGCGTATTTTCGGGAAGAACGACGGCATCGGGAAAACGCTTTTCGGGAGAGTAGGCATCACAGTCGTAGGCGCGAAGTTCCGCTTCTTCCGTCAGCACAGCCGCCTTGCCGACAATAACGATCAATCCGCGCACGAGTTCATCGAAGTAGAGGGGACGAGGCGCACGAGGCGAGGTTGGGTGAAGGATAGGTGAAGACATAATTTTGATTTCCCTCTTACAATATAGGCGAAAGTCGTTTCGGTAAGATACCTATTTAGTATATCATTTTTTGAGAGGATTAGTGCGGGAAATGCGAATACGGGAGAGCCCCACGCAAAGACGCAAAGAAGAAAAGAAAAGAAGGGCAAGGCAAACGGTTTAACTCAGCCCTTACAAATCTCTTTTAGAAGATGTTGGAAAGACCTTTGCTCAGGGCAAAAATTTACAGGTGGGGTGTCCGAGTTTTAGCCAATTCAGGGGCGGAACGGGGCTCGGAATTTATTCCTGCGGTAAAGGTACCAACTCTACTTTCTTAACACTTACAAAAACGCCCTGCAAGGACATTGATCTTTCAGGGCGTTTCCCCTGAAAACTTCCGCTTTTCGCTTTTTTAGGTGGTGCTGGGACTTCTTCTTCAATTCTTTGGGAAGTGGCTTCGCTCCAGTGAGGTAGTCCTGAAACTTCTCGGAAGACATCACGGAAGTCGTTACTTTCAGGCGAATACGCCCTTCGGGAGTGGCAATCGTGACAGTCTGAAGATTGGGCAAAAACGTATGGTTTTTCTTAGGGGCGCGAAGGTTCCACGCACCGGAGTGAGGGTGACGGCGGCGATGTCCCTTCATGGGACCCGCACCGGAAATCTGGCAAACACGGGACATTGTCCTGTCTCCTTGCTTTCTGATAATCGTACAGAATGTGACAAAATGGAAGGCGTGAAGGGAAACTTAGGGGTCTCCTCTCGCGCCAGACAGCGTATTGTACTCTGAGGCTCCCACTTTGTCAAGGAAAGTCTGCTGATCAACGTCAATCCATAAAGTGAGCATCGTTACTGATCACCGTTACACGGAGGTTTCAGAGTGAGGTGCGATTGTCGGAACTTCTTCGGGTTTTGCACCTGAAACCGTGTTCCACCCACCGAGGCGATACATTCCTTTGCCACAAACCGAACAATGCCCTTTCAGGTCGTGTTTGCCCCGGCGGTTACAAACCTGGGTGGCTCCTTGCATTGTGCGACGGGAACGGCAATGCACACAGTAGCCGATAACTTCTGGCTCGTGGGTTTTACTTTGGTGGGGGGAGGACATCTCAAGAGTCTCGTTTCAGAAAAAGTTGACACGTTTCATCCTGTCCGATTCGCTCGGTGAAAGGGTGAGAAACCGACAATTCCGATCCTTGCAGTTTCGAATGCGAAAGCGATGTCGTGACGCTCTCTCACATTCCAAAAGAAATCTTGCAAAATCAGGCGAAAAGGTTTTTGATCTACAAAACCTCTAAGACCGGAAAGATGCGGCTATCATAGCATAGAGAAGACCGAAACGCAAGCAAAATAAAGGGAGTTTCAAGAGATATTTCATGCTATTTTTCGTTCGCTCGCTTTTATTAAGAACCTTCCGAACGTTCTCTGCGTCTCTGTCCGTAGAAGTGAAACAAGTCCGCTCTCGAAATGAGAGGGACTTGTCTTTTACAATCTGGGATCAATTCGGATTCTTCATGCCCAGGAGAGGAGTCGAACCTCCAAGCCCTTGCGAGCACTAGCACCTGAAGCTAGCGTGTTTGCCATTTCACCACCTGGGCGCGAAAAGCGTTCTTCGGCTTGCAAGATTATACGGGGTGTGGTACAATTTGTCAAGAAGATTTGTAGGTCTTCTCTTTAGCAAAAGAGTTTTCTACGCTTCCAAAAATTTTTACCTGCTCCGGGTCAGGAACCATTATGCTGGCTTTCATTGATAGCCCTATCCAATTAGTCGTTGCCGCTGTGCTGATTCTCGTCGTCTTCGGGCCTCAAAAACTTCCTGAGATTATGGGGCAGATCGGCAGAGGGTTGCGCGATCTCAAAAAGGCGAGTTCGGAATTTACTAACTCGCTTTCTCTGGATCACGAGCCGGACACAACACCCAAGTATGATGCCTACAACACGGACTATACTTACTCAGCCAACGATACTGCCGCGATTCCCGAAGAAAGACAGATTGTAGACAATGGCTGGCACTCCGCGACCGCAATTGCCGCACCTGTACACGGAGATTTTGCCGCCGCCGCACTTGCCGATACTTCGGGTGATTATGGCGTTTCGCCCGTAGCTTCTTCCCCGGAACCTGCGAAGCCTGAATTCACGCTCTCGCCGCCGCAGGGTGAGACAATTCCTCGCGAAAAGTAGTATCCTGAGTCAAAGTATTCTGTGAGTGGATAAAGAATTTGGTTTGATCCGTTAGAGAAAAGCCAACTTATTTCTTTGCGGAGAGGAGATTAAAATGACGATTTTAGCAAATATGACAAACCCTACGGTATGGATTATTGTTGCCATTGTGGTGCTGGTTCTTTTCGGTGGCTCCAAAATCCCTGAGCTGATGAAGGGCGTAGGACAGGGTGTCAAGGAACTCAAAAAAGGCATGAATTCGGACGATGACGACGAACTCGCCCGTGACAAAAAGATTACTCTTGATAAAGAACGTCTTGTCCAGGAAGAAGTCGAGCGCGAAGTTCGTGCGCGTATGGGCAAAGCGGAAGTTGACAACGAAGTGCGTGCGAGAATGAACAAAACTTAAAAGATTGTGAAGGGCAGACACCGAAAGAAGAGAGTTTTTCTTTTGGTGTCTTTCCGTTCGCAACTTTTCCAGGAATTCTATGAAAATAATTTACTATCTTTTGTGTACGATCCAGTTAATTTTCGGTGTTGGGTTGATTGCGATCATCTCGATTCAGGAAAGCAAAAATGAGGGCTTAACAGGGCAAATCGGCACGACTGCCACTGCCGCCTTCAAGGGAAAAGCGGGCAGAGAAGAAAAACTCACTCAGTTGACCCGGCTGATCGCGTTTACATTTTTTACTCTCTCCGCTATTGTTGCCGTTACCACCAAGCGTTGGGGACCGTAACCGAAGCACAGATATTTCAGGGCAAAATTTTGCAATCGACACAAGACCGTCAACCGCTTTTCGTTCTCCCGGAGACTACTGTGCTGGCGGTCATTGGCTGTCTTGATCTTTTGTCTACGCTCTACTTTATTGGACGCGGTGAGGCACACGAAGCCAATCCCTTTATGGCGAGTGTTCTGCAAAATTATGGTGCCACCGGGTTTGCTGCGTTCAAGGCTCTGGCACTCGGTATTCCGCTCACTATTGCAGAACTTGCACGACGCAAACACCCCGATTTCGTGCGTAATGCCCTCCGTTTTGGCATTGTCGGCTACCTCGGTTTGTACCTGATCGTCTCTCTCGCTCAAAAAACTTAGCCCCTAATCAAATCATAAACCCGGCGGAAGCCCCCACCCACCTTTGCTCCCGGTTCTGATCCACACCCATCATTGTTCCCCGTCCCATGCGAATCAGCACTGTTACCGGGAGCGGTTTTGCCTCTTCACATAGGTACATCACACGAATCTCCACTTTTGTCTTTCCGTAGGGCGTCTCAACAATAGGAACAAATTCCACTTTCTCCTGCAAAATCCAGTTTTCAGGGTCTGAAACAGAGTTGACCTGTTCGTGCGTTGGGGAGACGGTGACGCCCTGCCCTGCAAACGAAAACAGCGGCTTTAAGACGTAGTTTTCAAGAGCGTCAGGAGTTTGTAAAATCTCAGAGAGAAATTGAGTTTTCGGAACACAAACATGGTCGAAAAAGGGAAGCGAGAACTTCGAGAGCAAATAAAACCAATCCGGGTGTCCTGCCCATTCGACTTCGTATTCCCTCTTAAAATCGAAAATAGGTGCAATTTCTTTGCGCGAAAGTTCGTCTACGATCACCCGATTGTAAATGCGTTCCACGGGAATTAGTTTTCCTTTTTCACGATAAAACAGGCGATTTCCCTGTGAGACAAGATCGGTGAGGCAAACAGTTTTCACGCCCGTCATCTTTTCTGTGAGCAAAAAGTCAGGACGAGTTTTCTGCGTTTCCGGCTGAATTTCCAGTAGGATCACATTTTCAGGAAGATGCCCACCGAGTAGCGTTTGCTGCAATTTCGCAAAATAGGTCTCTTCGTTTAAGCCGCTCAGAAACGGATTGGGATCAGGAAGAATTTCGTCAAGGGCGTAAGCCTCTCGATAACACGCCGCCAGAGTTAACTGATAGGCATAGAGAGAAGGAAACCCCTGAATCTCCACGAGTTTCGGCTCTCCTACTTCGTCAATTCCAAAGTCCGCCTGTACAAAAAGCGGTTGCGCGTCCACGTTCGGAACCCGGAACGCAGACGGAATCATCTTTCCGGCACGACTTAAATAATCTGCATTATTGAGAACCTGCTCAATGAGTTCCTGCCCGTAGGTCGCCATTTTTTCGATCAGAGGACGCGGAAAAAAGCAGGGTGTTTCACAGTTGCGGAAAG
>JACMPS010000417.1 GCA_014377395.1 Chthonomonadaceae bacterium | reverse complement strand
CTCCATCCAGGCAATAAGCCACGCTATGGAAACGGGATTCCGGTTGTCTACACGGATGGACACGCAAAATGGACACCATTCGAGGCAACTTACCGAAGCGTCGAAGAGAATCAGTGGGATATGAAATAGCCCTCGTTAAAGCGTAAGTGCCCGGAACGAAGCAATGTCTTCCCGGTTTCCACTTCCTCTTCCGGTCTTTCGTTCGGTAGAGGGCGATACCAAAATGGGAGTAAATTTCGGCAATGACTTCCCGATATAACGCACCCGAAAATGGAGTTCACCCGGAGATTGTTTACCTGTTGATACGATCAACAGGTAAACTTTCATTCTGGGTTTAGTCTCAATGAAGCCGCTCCGCACAGTTTTGTCGCGGGGGGCTATTCTATTCGCTTTTAGACAGTCGCTTTTAGAAAGAGAGTTTCATGTTTCGCTCACAAGATAAGTCGTTGCCCTCATTGCCGGAGGCACACCGTAGCATCCCCGTTTCCACTTCGAGCCACTGGCTCCGTCGCTTCTTTTCATTTGCGGGGCCCGGCTACCTCGTTTCCGTCGGATACATGGATCCCGGCAACTGGGGAACCGATCTAGCGGGCGGTGCAAAGTACAATTACGCGCTTCTCTGGGTGATTCTTGCCTCCAATCTTATGGCAATCCTCCTGCAAACGCTCTGTGTTCGGCTTGGCTTGGTGACGGGGCAAGACCTCGCACAAGCGTGTCGCGATTCCTATAAGCGTCCGGCGGCGATTGCGCTGTGGTTTCTTTGCGAGATTGCGATAGTCGCCTGTGACCTGGCGGAGGTGATCGGATCGGCGGTCGCGCTCAATCTTCTTTTCCACATTCCGCTTGTGCTGGGCGTTTTGATTACGGGGCTGGACGTTTTGATTTTGCTTGCTCTGATGAAGTTCGGGTTCCGCAAAATCGAGGCAATCATTGTGACGCTTGTTTCCACGATTGCCTTTTGTTTTGCCCTACAAATTTTCAAGGCGCACCCGGATTGGGGCGGGGTGGCACGGGGACTGGTTACGCCGGTTTTGCCGGACAAAGAGGCGTTATTTATTGCGCTTGGCATTCTCGGTGCTACCGTGATGCCGCACAACCTCTACCTGCACAGTTCGATTGTTCAGACCCGCGCTCATGACCGTGACACGAAAAAAGGAATGAAAATAGCGGTCACAAACGCCACGGCGGATACGGTCATCGCACTGGGACTTGCCTTTTTCGTGAATGCCTCGATCTTGATTGTTGCGGCGGCGGCGTTTCATGCGACGGGTCGCACTGAGGTACAGGATTTGCGCGAGGCGCACGAGTTACTGACTCCCATTCTGGGGGGGGCTTCGGCGACGGCTTTTGCGGTGGCTTTGCTCGCTTCTGGGCAGTCCTCCACGATCACGGGAACGCTTGCAGGTCAGATTGTCATGGAGGGCTTCCTTAACCTCAAAGTTGCGCCCTGGTTGCGTCGTCTTGTCACGCGGGGGTTGGCGATTATCCCGGCGATCATTCTTATCGTCGTCAGAGGCGGCAAAGACACGGTCGGGTTGCTGATTTTGTCGCAGGTGGTGCTTTCGATGCAACTGTCGTTCGCGATTTTTCCGTTGATGATGTTCACTTCGGATCGGCGTAGAATGGGCGACTATGCAAACCCGCTCTGGCTCAAACTCCTCGGTTATCTCGTCTGTTTTCTGATTGCAGGCTTAAACCTCAAACTACTGTGGGATACGATTGGACCCTTTTGGACTTCAACGTGCATGGGGGTAGTAGTGCTGTTTGCGCTTTACGTGAAATTCATTTATCGGGAAAAGCCTCGTTCTTCGGTGAGTTGAAGGGAAGCCCCCACCCCTATCCTGACCACTCACCCTCCCCTAAAATCCGGGAGAGGGGAGGGGAGGCAAATGCACATTAATACTTTTTTTCTCCCCATATTGCAGGAGAGTCAGCGCACCGATCCTTTTCCTCCCCCTTATGCAAGGGGGAGGTTAGGAGGGGGTCTAAATTTGTCTCATTCCTTCTAGAATCCGCTTGTGAAGCATTGTCCATAAAGTTCCTGCGCCAATTCTTGATCGAGTTGAAGCAGGATGTCCACCTGCTCTTCCGCTCCGCCCCGATCCCCCATGCGATGAAGGGCAATGCCCAGGTCATAGTGGATTTCGGGGATGCCGGGGCGCACTTCCAGTGCCTCACGGAAGGCTTCAGTTGCTTCGACGTAATTTTCCTGGTCGAGCAAAATTTTGCCGATGTTGTAGAGGGCTTCGGGCAAACGCGGATCGAGTTCCACCGCCCTGCGATATTGGGTCAGTGCCTCCTCCGTTCGTTCGAGAGCATGAAGCGCAACCGCAAGACCCAGGTGAGCATCGGCACGGCGCGAGTCAAGCGCGACGGCTTTTGCAAACGCAACCTGAGCGTCCGACCAGAATTCGAGATCGGCGGCATTCTGCCCTTGCAAAATCCACGCCGCAATCCAGTGGGGTTTGTGTGCCAGCACCGTTTTCAAGTAGCCTTGAGCCGTTTCCAGATCGCCCTGCAACCCGGCGATCACAGCGAGGGAATAGGCTCCCCGGTGCCAGTCGGGAGAGACTTCGAGAGCGTTTTTGTAGCGGACGGAGACCGAGTTCCACAGAGATTGATTTTCGTAAGCCTCACCGAGAAAAAAGCGGGGATCACTCCAATCTGGGGCAAGTTGAAAGGCTTTTCGGTAAGCCTCTAACGCTCGGTCAGGGTCATTGGCAACGCTGTACCCTTCCCCCAATGCAAGCCACGCAGACGGATCGGAAGGCAACGCTCCTACCGCTCGAACAAAATAAGACTGTGCCTCTGCAAACTCGCCGAGCGAGAGCAGAGATCGTCCCATTCCGAGCAGAGCGTTTCCGTCAGAGGGGGTCAGACGCAGGGCTTCCCTATAACTCCGAACCGAGTTTTCATAGCGTTTTTGTTTTCGGAGAGCATCGCCATGACTTATCCAGAGGACGGCATCGGCGGGGTTTCTCTTTAATCTATCTTCAATTGAAGAAACAGCTTCTTGCTCTTCTTGCCCCCCCTCAAACTCCATTCCGTACTCGTTCTGCATGATTCTTCCTCTTTGTGGGTAGACTATCCTATCCCATTTGTTTCACCCTGCTCAAAATATTTACCCAATCACTTTAAACAGAGGAACCTCAGATTGTCCCATAAATTAAGACCGACCCTGCCCCTGCTCTTGTCGCTTTTCGTAGTTTCCTCGACGCTTCAGGCACAACGAGTTTTGCCCGGTCTCGAACTGAAGCACGCTCGCTACAATTTCTATACGCGAACGCCCTACCGAAACAGCGTCCCACGCCCTTCTCAAATTCTCGGCTTTGAAGCAGGGGACACGCATTCGAACTATCGGGAACAGGAAAAGACTCTACTGGCGATTGCCGCCGCTGCAAAAGATCGGGTGCGTGTTTTCGAGATCGGCACTTCATCGGAGGGGCGTCCTCTGCGCTTGTTCGCGGTTTCCTCACCGGAGAATATCGCAAAACTCGAAGCGATTAGAGCGAACAATCTCAAACTCTCTGACCCGCGCACTCAATCCGCCCCCGACGCCGACAAAAATGCGAAGTCCGCACCTGCTCTTGTCTGGATCAATCATTGTATTCACGGCAACGAGTCGGCGTCTTTCGAGTCGGCAATGTGGTTGCTTTACACCCTCGCCGCCTCCGATTTGCCGGAAGTAAAACGCGCCCTGTCCGACGCGGTTATCTTGATCAATCCGGTGTTTAACCCTGACGGACATGAGCGATTTGCAGTTTACAATAATTCTCTGGCACTCGGTATCCCGGAGGGCGACACGCCCGAACAGCGCGAACCCTGGGCGATTGTCGGGCGATACAATCATTATCGTTTTGACATGAACCGGGACAAAATCGCTCAATCACAGTCGGAAACAAAAGCCGAGTCCGCCGCATTTCTGGCGTGGAAGCCGCAGGTCTTTGTGGATCAGCACGGGCAAGTCGAGAACTATTTCTTCCCTCCGAACTCCGATCCCGTCAACCGTGAAGCGGACTCGGCACGCATCGAAACCTGGACGAGCCTATTTGGAAAAGCGAACGCCGCCGCCTTCGACAAATACGGCTGGCAATACGTCACCCGTGAGCGTTTCGACCTCTATTACCCCGGCTATCTCGACTCGTGGACAACGCTTTCCGGAGCGATTGGCATGACCTACGAGACGGACGAGGGCGGACGCCTTGCGACAAAGCGCGATGATGGCACAATCATCACGCTCCGCGACGGCATCGCCCACCATTTCGAGGCGGCACTCGCTACTATTTTTGCCGCCGCCACAAATCACGAACGTTTACTAACCGATTACGTGAAATATCGCCGAAGTGCGATAGCGGCGGCACAAACCGACCCGATGAAGCGCGTCATTGTTCTTCCCGGTACTGACCCTGACCGCCTGACGGCACTCTCAGATCGGTTGCAACGTTCTGGCATTGAGGTGGGGCGTCTCACCTCAACTTACACCTCCGAAAAAGCGCATCCCTACATGACTCTGGACGGAAAACCCGTCACGGAGAGGCATACGTTTCCGGTAGGTTCGCTTGTGATCGAACTGGCGCAACCGCAGGGACGACTTGCCCGCACCTTGCTGGAGCCGACGACTCCGCTCTCTTCGGCGTTCCTGAAACAGCAATTCGAGAAGCGAAAACGCAACCTCAAAAAGAACCCGCAAGAGCAAACCGAGGACTACGATTTCTACGACATTACGGCATGGTCACTTCCTTTCGCATTTGACTTGCCTTCGTACTGGACGGAGGATGCAGTGACACTTTCCGTCGAACGGCTGAAAGTGAGCGTTCCTACACCACCGATGGTCTCTTTTCAGCACGTTACCTCGCCAATGGCTTACCTATTTCGTTATGACCGGGAGAACGCGGCGATCCTTGCACTGCGGCTTCTGGCGGCGGGATACCGGGTTTCGTCCCTGACAAAACCGGGAAAGGCGGGAGGCATGAACATCGAAACCGGAAGTTTTATCGTGCGACGCGAGCGCAACCCTGATAATATTGACCTTGCGATGAGAGTATTTGCGATTCCGCTTCATGTTCCCTTTGTAGAATTGAGTTCTTCTTACAGTGACGAGGCGAACGTAGGTCTGGGGTCGGCGTATTTGCAGAACTTAAAGCGTCCTCGAATCGCGGTAGTTGCGGATGACATGGTGAGTTTGCCGGGATATGGGGGCGTGTGGCATTTTCTGGAGAAGGAAGTCGGCGTGAAGTTTACGCCGATCAAGTTGCGGAGTTTGCGCGGCGACACGCTCTCAAAATATAATATCGTGATCTTCCCTGACGGCAATGGCTACTTTAACGCACTTGGCAAAGCAGGAGTAGACGCCCTCAAAGAATGGGTTTCGGGCGGGGGTGTGCTAATAGGATTGGAAAACGGCGGAACCTGGTTTACGGAAAAAGAGGCGGGGCTGACTTCGGCAACCATTGTCGGAGCGGACTTAAAGGGTGGGGCAGATGCAAAGCCCGGAACGGAAGTAAAACCTGAGGACAGGGAAAAGAAACCAACTTCCCTTCCCGGCGCGATGTTCCGTGCAAAGATCAATCGGGAACACTTTCTTGGTTTCGGCTACGCACAAGACGAAATCGTGATGCCTCTTGCCGGAAACATTTTCCTCAAGCCCACGACGAAAGGCACAAACGCCGTTACCTTTGCCAAAACGAATCTGCTGATTTCAGGCTTTGCATGGGAGGACAACACGGAGAGGTTGCTCTCCGAAACCGCCGCCGTGATTGATGAACCAACGGGAGCGGGTCATGTCCTGCTTTACCTCACCGATCCTACCTTCCGCAACCTGTGGCACGGCTTGAACCGCCTTTTGCTGAACGGAATGTTGTTCGGCGCGAACCGCACTTACGGCGAGGATTAAAGGGGTGACTGGGTTTGACCCTCTCCCTGATGCAAATTTAATCGGGAAAATTTTAACGTATAATAAAGAGAAGTGCAATCATTTGCCCTTTCCATTTTTATTGCAGAGGCGAAACCAATGCTCAGTGCCACCCTTGAACAGGAATTACATCGTCACCTTCACCTTTTACCGCCTACTCAACAGCGGCAAGTGGTGGACTTCGCCAGATCACTTTCTCTCGCTCGTCCCCAGGGAGTCACAGGAAGTTCATTGCTGGAATTTGCCGGGACTATCCCTATCGATGACCTAATGCAGATGCAAGCCGCCATTGAAGCCGACTGCGAACAGGTAGACCCAGATGAATGGTAATTATCTACCGGACACCAATATTTTGATCGCTCTCTTCGCACAGGAAGCGAACGTTATTCAGCAATTCGGCACGACAAACGCGATTTTTCTTTCTTCGGTTGTGCTGGGAGAACTCTACTACGGCGCAAGGCGCTCTGGACGTGTTGACGCAAACGTGGCTCGAATTGACACACTGGCACAGAGGAATACCGTTCTAGCCTGTGACCAAGAAACAGCAGAGGAGTACGGGAAGATCAAAGAGGCACTCCGTCAAAAGGGAAGAATGATCCCGGACAACGACATATGGATTGCGGCAACGGCGATCCAGCACAACCTGACATTGGCGACGCGGGACGCTCATTTTGACGAAGTAGACACTCTTTTATCGGTGCGTTGGTAAATCACTTACTCCCCTAACCCACCACAATGGCACTTTCCTCAATCAGCAGGTCGCGTGTTCCGTCTCCGGCTCGGTGAAGTTGCGCGTACTTGCCGCCGTTGCGGATAAGGGCGTCATGGGTTCCTGTTTCGGCAATTTGTCCGCCCTCGATCACGGCGATTTTGTCCGCGTTCATAATCGTTGATAGCCGATGCGCGATCACAAGCGTGGTTCGTCCCCTCATCAATCGTTCCAGTGCTTCCTGTACCAGTGCCTCAGATTGGGTGTCGAGGGCGGACGTGGCTTCATCAAGAGCAAGGACACGGGGGTTCTTCAGGATAGCACGGGCAATCGCCACGCGCTGACGTTGACCGCCGGAAAGGGTCACGCCCCTCTCGCCAATCATTGTGTTGTAACCTTCGGGCAATTTGGCGGCAAACTCCTCCACGTTGGCGGCGAGGGCGGCATCGAGCACTTCGGCTTCGGTAGCGTCCAATCT
>JACMPS010000416.1 GCA_014377395.1 Chthonomonadaceae bacterium | reverse complement strand
CTCCCGAAAGCCGAACCGTTCGTACAGGCGGCGGGCGTCCCCATTGCGGCGGAGGACGTGAAGCGTTATCAGGGAGCGGGAATGCTGCAGAGCATACTCTTCCGCCCGTTGCAAAAGCAGGGTTCCTGTGCCTTTGCCGCGTTCGGTCTCAGCGACTGCAAGGGCTTCGATGTAAAGCAGATCGGGAGCGCGAGGAATACGGGCATTCAGAAATCGCTCGGTGGCAATCCCACCGACAATTGCACGAACCGCCTCAAAGAAAGAGAGGTTCGCACGAACTGTCTTCGAGTAAGCGGAGAGTGTCGCCGACCCCAGCGACTCACCGAGATTGAGCGACATCACCCCGATCACCTCACCGCCCCGCTCCGAAACAAGCGTATGTTCGTAAGGCAGATGCCCCGCCCGATACAGTTGTGTGACCAACGGCAAGAGGTTTTCGATCTCTTTTCCCCCGAACGCCGACAGATAAAGCGAAGGAAACGCCCGACAAAACAGGGTTGCAATCGCCTCTGCGTCCCCCTGTGTGGCATGACGCACCATTTTCTCACCACTGTTACTTTCAACTTCACTCTTAATCACACGATGCCTCCGCAGGATTCCGATGCACTTCTGTCGTATACTAAGTTAGATATTGTATCTCACACAAACCCGTGTCGGCACAGAATTCAGCACAATCAAGAGAAATCCTTTTTTTACACTATCCCGCTGACACGAAAATGAGAGTAACGGAGCGCTATGGAGACGCACTGGGCGATTGATCTGGGAACAACCAACACACTGATTGCGAAATGGGTGGGGACGCACGCCAGCATTGTCGCACTCGATCAACTTGTAGAATACGAACCGGCGTGGCAAACTCCACTCATTCCTTCCGCAATTTATTTTCAGGAACGGGGCAGGGCGATTATCGGAAGACCCGCACTGGCTGCCCGTGAGTTTCTACCCAATGATATGAATCTACTGGGCCCCCTTGCCCGTTCCTTCAAGAAAACGCTTGCACGAGAAAGCCAGAAGGGAGTCGCACAAATCGGAACGGACGTGATTTCCGCCCGTGAGTGCGCTCAGGTCTTCTTAAAAGAACTACTCGGAACCGCCGGGGAGTATCAGCGAGAACGCGCCGACCCAAACCGCACCCGAATGCAACGCCTGACAGCGGCGTTGCGCTGGTGGCGCAAAGAGGGACAGGTGACAGACCTCACCATGACAGTTCCCGTCGAAAGTTACGAACCCTACCGGGCAGAACTCGGCGGGATTGCGCGGCGGCTCGGTGTCCGAAACTTCCGAACGATTGATGAGCCTGTCGCGGCGGCACTCGGATACGGGGTGGACCTCACCGAGCAAAAGCACATCTTTGTGGTGGACTTTGGAGGGGGAACCCTTGATCTCGCCATTGTCCGCACGCACCCGATGGGCGGTTCCGGCACACGCTCCAGCGCACATCAAAATAGAGCGACGCTGTTGGCGGCGCGTGGTCTCAACTATGGCGGCGAAACGGTAGACGGCTGGCTTGCGGACTTTGCCTGCGAACGCCTTTCCGCGCATCAGGAGAAACTACGCCCCGCAATGCAAGCGCAGGCGGAAGCGATCAAAAAGGATTTGGCGAACAAAGGGAACGTGGCTGACTCCAGTTACTTTCTGCTTCAGGGCGGCGGACGGATCGAGATGACCCGCTCCGAGTTTCTGGAGATGCTGGACACTCGCGGTCTCTACAAAACGCTGGAAACGCTGACGGAAGCCACGCTCGACGACTGCAAACATGAAATCTCCGAACTCGACATTGATGCGATTCTGCTTGTCGGCGGCTCAACCCTGCTTCCCGGCGTCCGTGAACTGTTCGAGGGGCTTTTCGGAGCGCAACGAGTTCACTACTGGGAGCCTTTCGAGGCAGTCGTGAAAGGCGCGGCGGTCTTTGGAGCGGGCTTTTCGGTGGATCAGATCATTCATCACGACTACGCGGTTCGCGTTTACTCCGACTCACAGCAACGCCCGGAATACGAACGCCTTGTGAAGCGAAACACGGGCTACCCCACGCCTAATGGCTTTGAGACGCGCTACTACGCGGTTACGGAGGGACAGCAAACGTTCCGCCTTCCTATTTGCGAGGTTGGCTATGGCGGACGGCTTTCCCTGCCCTGGAACAAGCGCATGAACGGAAACGAATACTGGTTGCCGAGTGGGGCGGAGGAGGGCGAATGCGTGGTTACGCTGAACGAAGGCGATGCCCTGCGGCTTGCGCCTCCCGGTTCCGGCGCACAGGCACGGCTTCGGATCGACTTCACGATTGACGCGGATCGTTTTCTCTGCGCCACGATCCACGACCTTCTCAAACAGCGCGATCTCAAAACCGAAGACCGCGTGGTGATGTTGCGCTAGGAAGTGTTGAGGGTTAGAGCAGAGTCAGGCGATTAGAGTTTTCAGGTTCTGCTCAACCTCTTCGCCAGTAGCGATAACGACATCAGAATGCGTCTCGCAGATAAGCCAGCGTAGGTCTTTTGCAATCAGGGTGTACTCAAAACCGTAACACTCACCTATGACACTCTGAATGGTTTCCACGCTGGCTTCATAGGTGCGGTAGCCAGGGCGAAACTGTACGTCTTCCACGATCCAATAGATGATTTCGGTAGAGGAGGGAGCAATTTGGGTCAGGTGAGAAAAGCCATTTCCCTCTGAAAAATGATGCGCCATTCCTTCTCGTCGAAAGTCTTCCCACCACTATCTCAGCCCCTTTGAGGCAACGAAATGCGCTTCCACTTCAAGGAAAATCAGAGCCGCTCTCTCTTCCTCAAGAAGTTGTAACGCGGTTTCTGGCAGAGAGAGCGTTGCCTTCGCCACTTCGAGTTCCACAACGATCCAGTCCGACATCATGCGTTCCCTTCAGCGGACAACGAACTTATTTTTTTATCCTCCCGCCCCGATCTTGCCGAGCCATAATCCGACCAGAAAGACTATCCCGCCCCCGATGATAACCTGTCCAATCGTGGAGGCAAGCGGGGTTCGCATATAGTGGTAACGAATGTAGGCAATGAGCAATAATTCCAGCACAACGACTGCATAAGCGAAATTTAGTGCAAGACCGAGAACAGGGATCAGAAAGGGCAATGTGTGCAACATCCCGCCGAGCGTCGTTGCAAACCCCGTGATAACGCCGCGCATCCAGGGATTGCCTCGCCCCGTCACCGAGCCGTCATCGGAAAGAGCCTCGGCTAGCCCCATGCTGATTCCGGCTCCTACGGAAGCGGCAAATCCGACAAAAAAGGCTTTGCTCGAACTATGCGTCAATCCAGCAGCAGCAAACAGGGGAGCCAGCGTGGAAACCGAGCCGTCCATAAAACCGAGCAAAGCAGGCTGAACTTTTTGCAAGACGAAATCGGCGTTGTCTCTTCCTGTTCTATCT
>JACMPS010000415.1 GCA_014377395.1 Chthonomonadaceae bacterium | reverse complement strand
GCTCTACCAACTGAGCCACAACCCCCGATTATCTTCTCGCGTAGTATACCCTGCCCTCCTTCCCGTGTCAAGAAACGCAGATCATTTTCCGTTTTCTGAAACCATCTTTATGCCCTTTTCGTCACCTTTTCAATTCCTGGTAAAGAGAGCAGAACAAAGCAAAATGAATATTGAAGCGAAAATACAGGGGTGCCTGCTGGGAGCCGCTATCGGAGATGCTTTAGGGTTGCCCTACGAGGAACTTGCGGCGAAACGAGCGCAACGTCTGCTGGGGTCGCCGGAGCGATTTCGCCTATTCTTTGGTCGGGGTATGGTTTCGGATGATACGGAACACCTTTGTATGGTCAGCCAAGCACTGATTGAATCCGGCGGAGACGTGGAAGTGTTTCGCAAATCCCTTGCAAAAAGATTGAAGTTATGGCTCTTGCTACTTCCCGCCGGGATAGGGCTTGCCACTCTCAAGGCGACAATCCGGCTCTGGCTGGGCGTGTCACCAGAAAAAAGTGGCGTCTACTCCGCAGGAAATGGCGCGGCGATGAGGGCTAGTGTTCTTGGCGTCGTTATCGGAAAAAAGGTTGAGGATCGGGAGAAGTTGCGGGCGTTTGTCCGTGTCTCCTCTCGCCTGACGCATACCGATCCCAAAGCGGAATTTGGAGCCTACGCCGTTGCACTTGCGTCATGTTTTGCCTGCACTTCTTCTTCAATAACCCCGGTTATTTCGCGTGACTACCTCAATCAGCTCGAAGCCGATCTCGGTGAAGAAGCGCGAGAACTCATCGAACTTCTGAAAAAAGCCGCTCTCAGTGCCGAGCAAAAACAAACGACGCAAGAGTTTGCGGCACAAATGGGTTTGCAAAAAGGCGTAAGCGGT
Organism: Chthonomonadaceae bacterium; assembly: GCA_014377395.1. Classification (GTDB taxonomy): domain Bacteria; phylum Armatimonadota; class Chthonomonadetes; order Chthonomonadales; family Chthonomonadaceae; genus JACMPS01. The sequence goes on along the minus strand of JACMPS010000415.1, from coordinate 8,034 downwards.
TATGTTTATCATACGGTTCCCGTCGTCATTCAGGCATGGCTCTTGTACGGAAACGATTATCGGAGTGCAGTGCAAGCCGTGATTCTTTGTGGAGGGGATACGGATACAACCGGAGCAATCGTTGGAGGTATTGCAGGGGCGGCGGTAGGGAAAAAGGGGATTCCCGAAGAATGGTGCAACACACTCGCTGAATGGCAAAGAACTCCACAATGGATCGAAACGCTGGGGGCACAACTTGCAGAAACACAGGAAATCGGAAGAATCGGGAAGCCAATTCGCCTTTCGGTATTTGTGACGCTCTTACGCAATCTGTGGTTTCTAGCCGTTATTCTGTCACACGGCTTCAGACGTTTGTTACCGCCCTACTAAATATCGAAGTATGCAAAATGCCCTCTCTCTTCCAGAGAAGAGAGAGGGCATTTCGGTTCAGAAAGTCTCGTTAAAGACTAGAATTTCACTTGCAGTTGTGCAGTCAGTGAGTTAGCATTGTAGGAATTGCCCGTTGCTCCCACTCCTGCAACACCGGTCACGCCCTGATTGCCATTGCTGAATCCACCGCCCACGTTCTGGAAGTTCAGCAGTTGATAGCCGATTTTCAGCATTGTGTTGTTGGCGATGTGCAAGCCTGTAGAGATTGTGATGTACTGCTCAATAGGCTTGGTGCGGTTTCCACCACCTGTGCCGGAGGTTGCGGCACTGAGGTCGTAAAGAACGCCCTCATAATCCACTCCGAGGCTGACACGAGGAGAAAACGCATACGCAATTCCTGCCTTGACACGGTAGATGTCGTCGCCAATGCTCAGACCGCTTCCACCGAAACCACCAATACCGGCACCAGAGTTACGATTACGCGCCCCTTCGAGCCAGTTGCCTGCCAGGTTCAGGTTCAAGCCTTTGCTAACTTTGTAGCTAACGTCGGCATAAGGTCCGCGAACGTTGGTAGGATTGTACCAGTTACCGATTTTCAGCCAGTTGCCTGGTGCGCTATAGCGTGGGTCAACATAGATGTAGCCGCCATTGATTTCAATAGGACCGGAAGCATAACCCAGTTTCAGGTTGAAGTAGGTGTTGTCTTCGTTGCCACTCGGCTCACCAGCTGCTTCGCCGATGTTACCAAGTCGGGAACCATTGATCGTTTTGGCAGCCTCAGCGAGAATGTTGATGCGACCAAAGGGCTTGGGCTTGATGTAAGCTCCAAACAATGTCATGTTGGAAGTCCCTGCCGCCGCACTGTCGGTGCTGAAGGTAGCACCCGTGAAGCCGACCTCGCCAATCTTGAAGAGCGGAACTTTGACGGTCACACCGGCAACCTGATTTGCAGTTGTGTTCTGTCCAGTAGCGTTAATGTTGAAAGGCTTCCCGAAGTATCTTGGCGTACCCGTCAGGCTACCCACCAATGGCGAGTTGATCGGGTTGTTGATTCCGCTGCTGTTGACTCCGGTGACGGAAGCAAAGGATGCCGCGAAGAACTCGGTATTGAAAGAGCCTATTCCTAACCGAAGCAACACACCGTCCTGGCTAAAGTTGCCATCATCATAGTCGGTGTCGAAGTAAGGATCGAGATCGGGTCTCTGGTAAATACCGGGAGTGATCTGGAACAGGTAACGTCCAAGTTTCAGCAGACCGTTTTTGCCGACCTTTACAGGAATCTGGAGTTCTGCACGTCGAACGAAAAGCGTTTCGTCATTCGCGTTGGAACCACTGCCAGTTTGTGACTGCGCGATTGCCACTGTGGACAACGTGTTACCACGGTAGCCACCTAGATAGTTGGAAGCCACGAGATCACTGATAAACTTACCATCGCCGTTAATAGGAGCCGTGATTCCAATATGGAAGTCATGGGCAACGTTGGCATTGCCAAGAATGGCACCCGGATTGCGGATTGCCCCACCATAATCAACGAATTGATTGCGGGAAAGATCGGTACGGGCATAGACGCCGAACGAACCCGAAATTTTAGGCATTTTGGAGAGCTGGCTTTTGATGTCCGCAATGTCTTTTTCTGCGGCGTCGAGGCGAGCCTTGACGGCAGTGACATCGGTTCCGAGGGCGCGAAGATCGCCTTCGAAGCGGGTCACGAGTCCACGAATGGTGTCGAGGTCTTCCTTGGTTGCAAAGTTACCTGCGGTTCCGGTTCCGGCTTCACCGGTGGTTCCTGCGGGTCCAGGAGGTCCTGCGGGACCTGCGGGTCCGGGAGGAAGCATCGCGGGAAGCTTGTCCAGAAGTCGCTTGATTGCAATCGCGAATTCGTAGCGGGTAAGGGTGCGTTTGCCACGGAAGAACCCGTCCGGGTAACCTTCCAGGATGCCTTTTTGTTGCAGTTCGTTGACTGCCTGGTATGCCCAGTGATCCTGCTGAAGGTCTTTGAATTGACCGTCTTGCGCGGATGCGGACACTGTCCAGGAAATCGCGAGTGCAGAGAGGGCTGCGCCGAGGTACGGCATTGCTTTTCTCATTGTCTTGTCTTCTCCATGAAGTTGTGATTCGGAATAGAACAGGTGAATAACCCCACCTGTGGGCTTTTCCGAGCGTCTTTGGAGAACAGGGAAGCGGAACATTTGCAGAGAGAAAACCCACTTGAAAACCCAGATCCGAGGCGAGAAAAGGAGTATCCTTAGTACCCTTCCCCTTCCCGTGATTCGTCCTTGAGTTGTCGTTTGAGAAGCCTATCGGCTCTTGCCCCGTCCGCGTCGCCGATGACGTTTCGGGATAGATTGTGTCCTATAGATCGCTTTATCTTGCCGCTTCGCTAAACCGAACCCGGTAATACATCACGTTTTCAACACAATCGGGAGAGAGGGTAGCACACTCTATTTCAATCTGTCAAGTGCTATCGAACTTTTTTTCTGAAAAAGTCGTCCGCTAGAGCTCCCTCAAGCCTCTCCTACGTTCTCTGACTCGATTAGTTGCAGAGAGTCACAACTTTTTTAGAAATTTTTTGAGAGGATACTTATTTTCTTGATTTCGCCTACGATTTCCGAGAGGTTGATCTCGGTTTGCTCTTTCGTTTTCTGGTTTCGCAATTGCACGACGCCGCGCTCGATTTCGCTGTCTCCGAGGATCAGCGTGTACGATGCACCCGCCTCATCCGCTTCTTTGATCTGTTGAGGAAATTTGCGGCTTCGGTAGGATTTGTCGGCGGAAATCCCCGCTTCTCGCAGTTGTGAAAGCAGTTTGACGGCAGGCGCTTCGACAAGAGAGGCATCGCCCAACGTAATCAGGAAAACTTGTACCGTTTCCTCATTCTGAATGGAGAGTTGTACCCCCATTGCCTCCAACGAAATCAGGCAACGCTCCATTCCCAGTCCAAACCCGATCCCCGGAATTTTTGGTCCGCCACACGCCTCCACAAGCCCGTCGTAGCGACCGCCGCCACCCAGAGCGTTTTGCGCCCCTAATGAGGCTCCGGCAATCTCGAAGGTGGTGCGCGTGTAGTAGTCGAAACCTCGCACCAATCGGTGATCTATTTCGTAGGGAACCCCTGCCGAGTTTAGATAGCCCTGCAATGCCCCGAAATGCTCCGCGCTTTCCGCATCGAGAAAATCAATCAGTCGGGGTGCGGCGGAGAGCAGTTCCAGTTCCTTCGGGCTTTTGGTGTCGAGCATACGAAGCGGATTCGCCTCGAAGCGCCCCTGCCCCTCCTCCGACATCTCCGAAAGAAACGGGCGCACAAAATTCCGCAACGCCTCACGGTATTTCACACGCGATTCGGGGATACCGAGCGAATTGATCCGAAGCACCTGATCTTTCACGCCGACTTCCCGATAAAAACTCATCGCAAGCAAAATCACTTCGGCGTCAATCGCCGGATTGTCCGCTCCAAAGACCTCGACACCGAGTTGCTGATGCTGGCGATAGCGTCCTTTTTGTCCACGCTCATACCGGAAATGTTGCCCGATATAGTAGAGTTTCGGAGTGGGGTGAGTTGCAAAAATTCCATTTTCGATGCAGGCGCGAACGACAGGGGCAGTTCCCTCCGGTTTCATCGTCATGCTACGCCCGCCCCTGTCCTCGAAAGTGAACATTTCTTTGGAGACGACATCGGTGGTTTCACCCGCTGTGCGCTTAAAAAGATCGGTTTGTTCGAGAATGGGGGTGCGGATTTCCTTGTAGCCGTAGCGTCCGCAAACCTCACGAAAAACGCCCTCGACAAACCGCCATTTCGCGGTGTGAAGCCAGGGTTCTTTCACGTTAGGATAGGGCAACACGTCGTAGGTGTCGGGCGGACGTTTATAAGCCATCGGGTTTTCGTTTCCTTTTTGCAATTCTTGCTTGAGTCCACGCAGGTGGACTGAGAGCGAACAAAAAAGGAGGCTCCGGCGACGTTTGCCCTGAGCCTCCTCTTTCCGGTTATCGCGTTTACTCTTCGTCTTCGTCAAGGGGAATGTCCACAAAAAGAGTGACCTTGTTGGAGAGTTCCGGCTTGCCTTCGTTTTGCACGACTTGAAAGCGAACATCAATGACAACCCAGGTGACGGGCAATTCCTCTTCGTCCAGCATATCGGGCAGATCGAACTCGATGCTGTCGCCCACGCGGGGAATGGTTGCGCTACTGATTTCCGCGAGAGAGGACATTTCCGTCTCTCCGCCTTCGAGTTCCTGTGTCCAAACAAATTCCAATTCGTATAAGGTTGGGTTCATGCTGATTTCCTTTTCGGTGTGACCCTGTTTTTTGTGACTTTGCTCGAAGTGATCGAGCATTTGAGAAGAGATTTCCGCAATTCTCACAGGGTCTTTTTTGTTTCGCCGTTATTATAACACGTCAGGGGGTGAGTCTACCGAAGTCAACCGAAAAATTGCGATTTCGGCAGGACAATTGATCCGGTAGGGTCGCCCCGTCACGCCCAATCCCCGATTGGTGTAGCCGCGTGTCGTGCCGTTGCTGTACCACCCCGACACCTGCCGACACCGTAGGTGAAGCCAGACCATTGCCGCCGTCGGGATGCCCGGAATGCGAAATTGTCCGCCGTGCGTGTGTCCGGAAAACAGCACGAGATCACGATTGGGAAGACGATCCAGCGTCGTGGGATTGTGCGCCATAATCAGGGAAGTTTGATTTGTGGGAAGCGGACTCAGGGCTTTGTCGAAATCGGGTTTTCCCTCCAATAAATCGTCAATGCCGCCGATCCACAGCCCCGAATCGAGTTGAATGCTTTCGTTCGTGAGCATACGGACGTTGCCCTTCTCGAATTCACGCTTTGCCTGAACGATGCCGCGCCGTTGTTCATGATTGCCCATCACCGCATAAGTTCCGTGCTTTGTGGTGAAGCGTTTCAAGAATTGGTGAATCGGATAGTCTATCGGCTTTGCATGATCGTCCACAAGATCGCCCGTGATGAAAAGAAACTCGGTTTCTTCGGTGTTTACTCGTTCGATAGCAAGTTCGTAGGCGGCTTCGAGGTGCGCGAATCCACTGTGCAAATCACTCAGTTGCACAAACCGTTTTCCCTCCAGTGAGGGCGGCAATCCGCGCAAAGGCAAGTCTTGCTCGATAATTTCTATCGGATAAGGGCGTTTTTGCCCGTTGTCCACCATGACGATTTCGGATTTCACCGGAGGGTTTGCACTCCCTGCCCTGCCTGCATCATTTGCTCGTGGAAGGCATTCTGAAGCATTCCAACGGCGGCTCCAAGTGAGCGTTCCGTAAGTGCGAGCAGAAAAGCGTTTTCGGTGGCTTCTACGTCTCCGGTGAGGGTGAGGGCGTGAACGAGAGCCATTTTTGCGATCGCGGTTTGCCCGTTCGCGTGAAGAATATAGGCGGTCTCTTCCAGTCTCCCGCGATAATCCTCAATCACACTTTCGGTGATGCCTTCATGAACGCCATTTTTCAGAACGGTCTCACGGTCAGGCTTTGGTTCCGAAGGGAAAACGTCTTGAACCTGTCCCCATAAAAACGCATTTCCGGCAAGCGTTTGTACATCAAGAAACCACGACTCGAAGAGCGGAACCGCAAAAAATGCGGTGGTGTCACGATTGATCTTCGTATCCGCCGCGATTTCCTCACGACTGAACACGGAGTAAACGGAGGAGTCTTCAGCGGGTTGTGTTGGCTCTCCCACACGCTTTGCCCAGTCCAGAAATCCGGGCGGTGTCGGCTGGCGAAGACTGCGAGTGAGGGCTTTTGCGGTTGCCATTCGGGTGCGGTTATGCTCCAGACTCACCTCAGCAAAGGAGACACCCGCCATTCCCGCCATGCTTTCCTGTGCGGTCGCTTCGATGCGCTTTTGAATTTCGCGGCGGCTCTGTCTCATCGTCACAAAATCTTTGATGCCGACTTCGTCGTTCGTCAAAACGGAGAGCAAGGTAGGGCTACCGCCGTCGGGGTCAGCGAAGATAAACCAGAGCAGTTGATTTCCGGCTCCGTCGAGCAGAGTTGCCAGCGTTTGCGTGATTCGGTCTGCGGGGGCGGAAAGAGGAAAGCCGGAATTGGCGACAACGGGCGAAGCCGAGGGCTTGATTCCCTTCTGGCTCAGCAGATAAAGGGCGCGTTTTGCGGCTTTACAGGTTTCTTTGTTTTCGGCATTCAGAGAAAGCGTTTGTAATGCGTCTGCGGCTTCCGGCGTCCCGGCTTTCAGCAGGTCGGCGATTGTGCTTTCCGACGACGTTGTTTCGTTAGAGTTGGGAGGATTCATGCTTTTTTCTTTCCCAGTGCCGATTCGAAAAGACGATAGGAACACGCGGCGTTCCAGAGCAGATACTCATTGATTCCAAGTTCACGACACGCTTTGATTTGCGCCGCGAGTTGTGCGGGGCCATACTTGACGCCGAGCGAAAACGCTTGTAGCCAGGGGCGCAACTTACACTGAGGGGCAACAGCAATTCGCCTTTTCGCGTCGGTCAGGGTTCCCTTGATCAGTTTGTACGGCTCCGAGTTGGGATTGGGGAGACCATAAGTCCCTTTTGCATAATGGGAGGGGTAAACCATCGGGCAGAGGTAATCGAGGTGGGCAATCACTTTCTCAAATTTCTGTCCGATGCCTTCGTCGTTTTTAACCTGACTTGTCAACCCGAACACGTCCGCCGAAAACCACGCCCCCTGCTTCTTGAAGGTCGCCTGTGCTTTCTCCAAAAAAAAGGCAATCTGATCTTCGCGGAGTCCACCCTTTGGCTTGCCGGGATAAACGAGGTTGCTCAATTTGCCTTCGCTGGGGAAGCGAACGTAATCAAACTGCACTTCTTGAAACCCGTGCTTGATTGCATCGAGACCGAGCGCGATGTTGTAATCCTGCGCCTCCACGCTATAGGGATTAAGCCAACCATGCCGGGAACGATCTTTCCAGGGCTTGCCGTCGGCGGACAGCACCGACATTTTTGGGTGCGTCTCCGCAAGAGGGGTGTCTCGAAAACAAGCGATTCGAGCGATCACGAAAAGTTTGTGCGCCTTTAGTTTTGCGATCACGGCGTCAATATCGGCGATCATTTTTCCGGTTTTGTGTGCGCCGTATTTTTGCTGAATCTCTTTCGCCTGTGGCACGTCCACATTGTAACTGATCCAGCCATCGTCTTTCACATCGAGAACGACCGCGTTGATCTCGGTTCTGTCCGCCAATGCACAGATGTTGTCGAGATGCTTGCGGGTACCAGCCGACCACCCCGTAAGATAGACTGCCTTCACTCCACCCGCAGGAAGAGGCGACAGGGCAGGCGCGGCGGCAACGGCGGCAGTCGGCGGCTTCCCCTTAGAATCGGAAGCATTGGCGACTACATCGGAGGGGTTACGATTGCAAGCGGACAGGCTGAGCGCAACCGCACCAACGAGTAAAAAAGAGCGTGAGATTGGGTATTTCATAGAGACTTTCCGGGAGAGCAAATTTCTGTGGAAAGATTGTAACACACAGAACGCATTTTTGCTATTGTGAAGAGAGAAAGAGAGGGAGTAGGGGCGTTGCTCTCTGCGCTCTCTCTAAGTCGCTCTCTGCGCCCTGAGGGATCAGGTGTTAGGAAATGCGGATACGGGGAGCCTCACGCAAAGGCACAAAGAAAGATTTGCGGAAGACTTGACGAAATTTCGTAGACCCCGGATTGAAATCCAGG
>JACMPS010000414.1 GCA_014377395.1 Chthonomonadaceae bacterium | reverse complement strand
GCTGATTATCGTCTACAATTCCGCTTCCGGTGAAGGCACTTCCCCTGCGGACACAGAGCCGAGTAAGGAACCCGTAAAAACGGGCGAATAACGTAGAGCAGAGGCTACCCACAAACAGATTGTAACGCGATGGGGAGCAAGCACGTATTGCAAAAGCAAAAGGCGGAAAAGTCGAAAGTCACTGAGTCGGAGGGTAGGGCATGAGAAAACGTTCGCTAAAACCGATACTTAGTGTAGGTTTGCTGTTGCTGGTGGGAGGGAGCGCTCACGCCCAGGACGTTCCTGTGTCCCCGCCTGCCGACGAACAGCCACAGAACCCGGAGCAAATCGAACGAGCAAAACGGGAGGAAGCCGCCCTTGTAGGTCACTTGCTGGATGAAATGTTCGCACGTATTAACCCGGCTTATCGTCCGCTTTTCCCTGTCATTCGTGAGATAACTCAGGGAACACTTGCCTACGATAAGGTAGCGGAATTGAAATTCCCTAAAGACATTTTCTCGTCTCCGCTTTCTGAAGTGAAAACTTTTGTCGCGCAAGTGCCGATCAAAACTTCCCTGAATATTGCGGGAGTTTGGATTCGTAATTTTCATGGGATTGATCCCGTTTTTGCGGCATCGAATAAAGAGGAGAAAGTGGATGAAAACTCGGTCATCCTGTTGCCTGTTTCCGCCGCGCTGACGGCTATGTGGGGCGCAACGGAGCGAATTCATTTTGCGGAAGGACACAATGACCTCGCTTTTGAACAACTGGAAGAACGTTTGCGCTTTGCCGAGATTATGGGCGAAACGGATTTCACGGTGAAACTGCAAGCAGACGATACGCTCAAGGGGTCTCCCGCGTTTTTTGCACAACACCTCTCTGCGTTTACTCCGCACCAATGTGTGCGACTACTGGGGATTATCGAACATTGGAAGGCAAGCACCGAGGTCTCCGATGCCCTGCTGACAAAAGCCATGCACGAAGATCAGGAGTCACTGATGCAGGAGGTGCTAAATGACGGCACTGTGCCGGATCGCGAAGCCGAAGCAAGGCAAGCCACCGAGATGGAACGAAAACTCGATGCGGGGGAATTGATACCGGAAGAGCCTGCGTTTGAACTTCCGGTTCCCGCTCCGCTTCCTCCCACGCCACAAGCCCGCGAAAAACGCAAACAGGTGGCGGATGCTGTTGCCGAAGATTTTATACGGTTGCAAACGAAGTTGCGTGACCCGTTCGCCGCGCTACCGCCCAAGCCCGCTCGTCCGAAATGGCTGGAGGGAATCGTTAGTGAAGACTACAATGGTTATGGCGAAACACAATTGCAAGAACGAAAGCAAATGAGAATACGCCTTCAACTTCTGGATGCCCACCTTTTGATCCGCCGATTTCGATGGGAGCATGATCGCCTTCCTCGAACACTCTCTGAACTGCAAAATCCGAAGCGCATGACCGACCCGGTGACAGGCAAGTTTTTCAACTATAAGACTGATGGCGAAACTTACACGCTGACTTCTGCCGGGGTTTCCGGGTTTGAAAAGGATGGGGAGGGCAAGCCCCTTCCCGCAAAGCCTTACGATTTGATGACCGTCGTCCTGACAAGCCCTGAGTTCATGCCGGAATCAGATGTGGCGGTTCCGATAGACACACGGGAAGGCTCAGTACGTCCCTAACAAAGTGTTAAGTAGGGAAAGTGTTGAGCGCTAAGTATTAAGTGTTGAGTTGGAGATTACGGGGCGCAACAATCGCCCTTGCATCTGCTCCCCTCTCCCGGATTTTGGGGGAGGGCTGAGTGGGCAAGATCAGGGTGGGGGCTAATAGAGATTTTTCAACTCCCGGTATAATTATCAGGCTGAGGTCTATTCAAGGAAAAATAATGATGCAAAACATAAAAAAAGGTTTGCTGATGCTTTCTCTGCTGGGGATTGCCGGGAGCGGAGTTCTGGCGCAGGAGGCAACGCCTCCAAATCCTAACGTAGATATTAAGGCTCCCTCACAAGCCGACATTGAAAAGTACACCAAAGAAATGGAGCGAATGTCACGTGCAAGCGCGAATCCCGCTTACCGCCCGCTTTTCGAGGCGTTCGATCATTTCACCCGAATCACGCCGCAAATACCGAAATCCATCTTTATTTCGCCGATCTCAGGCATTGTAAAATTCGCCGAGATACCCGATCTCAAAGCGGGAATGGCAAAAACTCGGAACTGGCTTAACACCTTTACCGGACCCGATCCGAATTTCGCGCCTCCTCAAACCAACAACGGTTTGATGGGAATGATCGGCAGTTTTGCTCTGCTCACCTCCGGGATTCCGCTTGAAGCGGGGTGGGCTTCCGAAACCCGACTCGCCCTCGCGAATGGGAAAAACGATCTCGCCATTCAGAATTTCGATGAGGCGATGCGATTTGGACAGGCTCTCTCGATGGACAGTGTGGTGCTGGGGTTTGCCTCGCTTGAATTCCAGATGAAAAACCCGATTGTTTATGTTCACGCGGTTCCTGGCTTTACTCTGCGTCAGTGCAACGAAATGCAAAGGGTGATTGATCGTGTGGAAACAAGCACCGCCTGGGAGCGCGGACTTGAGAAGAGTCTGCGGGAAGAGCAGGAACAGGCAATGGACATGATTCAAGATGACGGTTCCGTGTTCGATCTCGCAAAGCAAGGCGAGGAACTCGAAAAAGCGGTTACGTCGGGTCGAGATGCAGACGGTAACAGCGAAATAGACCTCGGCAAGCAACTCGATGTCCTGTTCGCACCACGCACCAAGCACTCGATTAACCCGTCTCCCGAAGCCGTCGCCAAACGTCAGGTGGTCGCAAAAGCCGTCGAGGAAGATTATGCGCGGTTGCAAAGCGTTCTCCGTGATCCCTTTTTGCCTCTGCTGCCCAAGCCAGAACGCCCTGCCTGGATCGAATCCGTGCGTGGCTTCTCGCTCGTTTCCTTGATGGATGAGGGAATGTTGCCGGTACTGCAAAAGCCCCGCCTCCAGTTGCGCCTGCTGGCGGTACACACCGCCATTCGTAAATTTCGGTGGAACCATGACCGTCTGCCAAAAGATTTAAGCGAACTCAAAGCGAAAGCCGTGACGACCGACCCGGTTAATGGAAAGCCGTTTCTCTACAAAATGGATGGCGAAACCTACACCCTCACGAGCGCAGGGGTTTCCGTTCGCAACAGTGAAGGGAAATCCGTCGCTTCAACGGTTCCCTATGATCTGATGACCGAG
>JACMPS010000413.1 GCA_014377395.1 Chthonomonadaceae bacterium | reverse complement strand
GGCGGCGTCAAATTCTGCTCTTCCACCACAATCTGTGCGATCATGGTGCAATCCATTGACGGCAAGCCCATCGGGCAATCCCGACATCTGCTCCTGAAAATGGCGACGCAAGCACAGAACACAGGAGAGCGATTGGAAAAAGCAGTGGCGGGAAGTGTCGGGACGTTCGTACTGCTTTCAGCAGGGCGGGGACCAGTCATTACTCTCGGCTCACCCACCTCTCAGCCTACCCGATTGTGGCTCTCCGGTGACGATGCCAAAGCCCCCTCCTTAATCGTCCCCCTTAAAAACGGAACTTGGGAAGCGGAACTAAAAGACGGGGTGTTCAGTTTCCTCTGCGATACGCCAGGGATTGTCGCGAAATGGCGGGGGAAGAGAATAGGGATTAGGGATTAGTCTGAACTCATCAGCAAAGGAGGAGTTTTGTCAAGGGCTTCTTGGCTTTTCTTTTTCGTGTGCTGTGTCCGAAGGACACACAGCACTTGTGCTACTGAGACCGGGAATTTATTCCTGGGTTTGTTTGTTGCGAGGGCAGGGGGGGTGAAGGTCAGGAATTTCCCTCTACTGCCGCAAACGGGGATCCAGCGCATCACGCAAAGCGTCCCCGAAGAAGTTGAACGCCATGACTGTGAAGGCAAGGGCGAGACCCGGCACGATCAGGAGAAACGGCTTGGATTGCATATAGGATTGCCCGTCCAGCACCATGCGCCCCCAACTCGGAATGGGTTGTTGCACCCCCAGACCCAGATAGGAGAGCGTGGCTTCGGCGAGGATGACGGCGGCGGCGTCCTGTGTTGCCTGAACGATGATCGGGCTGGAGAGATTAGGAAGCAGGTGACGAAGCAAAATCGTTCGCTCCTTCACGCCAATCGCACGGGCGGCTTCCACAAACTCTTTTTGTCGGAGGGCGAGTGCCTGTCCACGCACCAGTCGCGCCATTGAGGGCCACCCCACAATGCCGAGCGCAAGAAAAAGCGTCCCGATAGAAACGGCGGGATTGACGGCTTGCCCGCCTGAGCGCAAAATCGCCGTCAGCAAAATCGCGAGAAGCAAGTCCGGGAAAGCAAACATCACATCCGTAAAGCGCATCAGCAGAGCGTCGGTGCGTCCTCCCCGATACCCGGCAATCAGACCGAGTGTGACCCCGATCAGAACTTCCACAAAGATGACAACGGACGCAACACCAAGCGAAACCCGTGCGCCATACAGAATACGACTGAGCAGATCGCGGGCGGTTTCATCCGTGCCGAGCAGGTGCTTTGCGTCAGGAATTGAGGGCGGATTCGTGTACCGAGCCGTGTCCTGAAACGCAAAATCGTAGGGCGTGAGGTGCGGCGCAAATAGAGCGATAAAAATTAAAACCAGAATGTAGCCGCCACTCAAAATCGCAATAGGATTACGGCGCAAGCGGCGAAAAGCGTCCGCCGAAGGACTGAGCGCGGGTTTCGGAAGAAGGGTTGCCTCTTCAAGAGCGGGAGTAAGACCGGAAGCGGAGGGAGTCATCGGCTAAGCCTCCTGTGACTTGACACGCGGATCAACCACGCCGTAAAGAATATCTACGCCGAGATTGACGAGAATAAAGATCGCCGCCACCAGCAACGCCATGCCCTGCATCACCGGGTAATCTCGCTTGAGAATGGAATTGATGGACTCAAAGCCGATGCCGGGAACCCGAAAGATCGTCTCGACAACAAAAGAACCGGAGAGCAACACCCCGAAATTCGTGCCAATCGAAGTCAATACTGGAAGCAAAGCGTTTTTCAGGGCGTGTCGCCAGACCGCCTGTTTTTTGCTCAAGCCTTTGGCGATAGCGGTTCGCAAATAGTCTTGCCGCAACGTTTCAAGAAGAGAAGCCCGCATAAATCGGGCGAGCAGTGCGGCGGATCGTGCGCCGAGCGTGATCATGGGCAGGATCGTACTTGCTGGGGTTTCCCAACCGTCAGTAGGGAGCCAGCCGAATCTGACGGCGATCAGATAGACGAGCAGGGGCCCCAGAACAATGCTCGGTACGGAAACGAGGGCAACCACAATCGTCATCGAGAGGCGGTCAAACCACGAGTTGTGGTAGAGTGCGGCGAGAACTCCTGTCGGTAGTCCGAGAAGAAGAGCGAACAGCAGGGCTTGAAGCGCCAGTTGTGCGGTCACGGGGAAGCCGCGTTTGATAAGAGCGGTAATGGGTTCGCCGCCATTCTGAAACGATTTTCCGAAATCGCCGTGTAGCACAATTCCCGACACATAATCGAGATATTGAACCGGGACGGGCTTGTCCAGTCCATACAGGGCTTTGATTTCAGCAATTCGCGCAGGAGAGGCTTTGTCACCCGCAATCACTTCGACGGGGCCTGAAGGGGCAAGACGTGCCACCACGAAAACCAGCAGTGAAATGGCGATGAGGGTAGGAATGGCATAAAGGAGGCGCTTGAGAACAAAGGGAAACATGGAGTCTATTTTAGCCCAAAATGCATGAGAATTCATCAGGTCAGCCGACAGGTTTACAAAAAGGAAAGAATTCGCCCTTTAATTGCCCACCAAATTGCCCTTGTACTTAACTCACCCTACGCAAGGGGATATAAATTTACCACCTGCTACGCTAGAGTACACAGAGGCACAGAGAAAGACAAGAAGAGGGAAGAAGGGGAAACCTCACACAAAGGCACAAAGATAAAAAAAGCAGGAGAAAAACAAGTGTTGAGGGCATCTGCATTGACTCCCCTCGCCCGGCTTTTCGGGGGGGATGATTGGACAAGGTAGGGGTAGGGGCGAGTGGGGGAAATCTTTAGCTCAACACTTAATACTCAACACTTTCCTTATATTTTTACTTGACTTCCGCCCTTTGCTGTGCCATAATCCCTTCCCATTGCTCGGACGCCCTAAAAACGTGAAAAAAAACCGAATTTTCGCGCACGATTCGCTCAGTCAATGCGTATCCTAGAAGCGTCATTTCAATGCTTTCACCCAAATTTTCCGGGTTGTGGAAAAGCGAAACAGGCTATTACGAACGACAGGAGAACGCCCGAATGTCCCAGGACGTTGAACTTGTATTGACGCCGAAAGGCCATGCCCGTCTTGAATCCGAGCTCGAAAGGCTCCGCAGTTTTCAGCGCAATGAGGTCGCCGAACGCCTCCGCGACTCCAAGCAATTTGGAGACCTGACCGAAAATGCTGAATACGAGGACGCCAAACAGGAGCAAGCCCTGATCGAAAGTCAGATTTCCGATCTGCGCCGCGTTCTTCAGATCGCACAGGTGCTGGAAGACGACGACATTCCTACCGATTACATTGGCATAGGCTCGATTGTCTCGATGACAAACGTTGCCACCAAAGATGAATGGGAATTTACCCTTGTCGGCAGTGTGGAAGCCGACCCTGAAAACGATTTGATATCCGATGTCTCTCCTATCGGCGACGCGCTGGTAGGCAAAAAGGCGGGAGAAACCGTCACTGCACACGTCCCCAGCGGCACTGTGCGCTACAAAATCAACAGCATCAGAAAGTGAGATAGGGAGTAGGAGTTAGGGATTAGGGGTTGGAGTGCGTTGAAAAAGTCTTTGCTCAGAGCGAAAACTGAAGGTATTGTGTCCGAAGGAAGTCCTGTGAACCGTTGAGCAGGAGTTTGTGATTGGGCGCGGGCGGTACGCCTCCTAGCGCGGAATTCATTCCTGCGGTAAATGCTCTACTTTTTCAACACATTCTCAGGAAAAGCGTGTCTGCATTTTCCTAATCCCTAATTCCCAACTCCTGATCCCTAACCCCTAATCCAATGACCGATGACCTCCACACACATGGCGACGATCTCCGCGATTTGCGGATTGCCAAACTTACCGAACTACGCGCACAGGGAAACGACCCATTTGCTGTTGAGCGTTATGATCGTTCCCATATCGCCACACAGATTATTGACGGGAATGCTTCTCACTGGACTTTGCCGGATGAAGAACGAACTGCCCTTGTATTTTCAACGGCAGGGCGATTGACCGCGCATCGCTCCAAAGGGAAGGCAGGTTTTGCCGACCTGCGTGATGAGAGCGGGCGCGTTCAGATTTATGTTCGTAAAGATGATGTGGGCGAAGCGGCTTACGAGATCTACAAGTCACTCGATCTCTCGGATTTTGTAGGAGTTGTCGGCTATCCCTTTATGACGCACACCGGGGAACCCTCGCTTCATGTGAAAGAAATTACGCTTCTTGCAAAGTCATTACGCACAGTTCCCTTTGGAAAACAAGATGACGAGGGCAACACCTACGGGGCTTTGAGCGACGTTGAAGAGCGTTATCGCCTTCGCTATCTTGATCTGCTCTCCAATCCGCAAGCCCGTGACGTGCTGACGAAACGAAGCAAAGTCGTCTCTTCCATGCGCCGGTTTCTGGACGGCCAAGGTTTTCTCGAAGTGGAAACCCCCACGCTTCAATTAGTTGCGGGCGGGGCGGCGGCACGTCCTTTTCTCACGCACCATAACGCTCTCGACCACGATTTTAAGTTGCGAATTTCGCTTGAACTTTACTTAAAGCGGCTCATTATCGGGGGCTACGAAAAGGTTTATGAAATCGGGCGCGTCTACCGAAACGAGGGCGTTTCCACACGCCACAACCCGGAATTCACGCTGATGGAACTCTATCAGGCGTACACGGATTTAGACGGCATCATGGAACTGGTGGAGGCAATGTACGAAAGTATTTGCCGTGATGTGAACGGCGTTCCGAGCTTTGTAGATGCGACCACGCAAGAGACGATTGACTTTTCGCAACGCCCTTGGAGACGATTGCCGATGCTCGAAGGAATCCGGCAATACGCCGGAATTGCACCCGAAGAACTCACCACATTAGAAGCCGGAAAAGCCGCATGTGAAAGAATTGGCGTGAAGTTTTCGCTAGAACGTGAGAAGACACTCGGTGGCTTAATTGAAAAATTGCATGAAGTCTATACGCAACCAAATTTGATTCAGCCGACCTTTATCACGGATTTTCCGACCGAAACTTCGCCTCTCGCAAAGAAACGGCAGGACAATTCCGCTCTGACCCGCCGCTTTGAGGTTTATGTCGCGGCGCAGGAACTCGGTAATGCGTTTAGTGAGATCAATGACCCGATAGATCAGCGAGAACGCTTCGAGGGACAAATGGCTCAACGCGAAGACGGCGACGAGGAGGCGCACCCAATGGACGAAGACTTTATTCGGGCAATGGAATATGGGATGCCCCCGACAGGCGGACTGGGAATTGGTATGGATCGCCTTGCCATGATTTTAACGGGAGCCACTTCGATCCGCGACGTGATACTTTTCCCTCTGATGCGCCCCGAATAATTTTTTGTTCTTTGTTTTCCCTTTTCAAGCCCCTTTTCATTCTGTGAAAAGGGGCTTTTTATTTTCGCCCCCTTGTAGGCTTTCTGAAAGTGTTTTCACAATAGGGGCGATTCGTCTCTTTCCGGCGAGATTGCTATGTTCCTTAAAGGGCTTGGGAAGGAATGAACTAGTTATCCTAGCTCTTCACCGTTGCGAAGAACAGACTATCTTCCGTCGGACTCATCGCAGAGAAATCAAGTGGAAGAGGAAAATCGTCCCCAAAAGGGATAGGGAGTATTGCAAATGAGCAATGTATCGAATTCTTATGGAGCGGGAACCACTCCACTCGGCTTAATCGGAAACTGGTGGTCACAGGCAACCGCATCGGGGCAGAACGGCAGTGGCACTCCTGCATCGTCTGCTTCCGCATCAGCACCCGCCGCCACAGTTAATCTCTCTCCAGTTATTCCAGTTGGACCGCCGACACTGGGTTCCAATATCGTACGGAACGGCAACTTCGAAGCCAACGCCTACAGCAGTGGGACTACTTTGACTGGTAATGACCTCAATAACTGGCAAATCACGGGTCAAGTCGCAATGAAAGGGACAGGCTATCAAGGGGCAAATTCGCAGGAAATTGATCTCAGCGGCCTCAGCGACAACGCGGCAGGAAGCGGAATCAAGCAAAATCTAAATACCGTTGCCGGACAAACCTATCGGGTTTCCTTTGATGTCTATACCGGGGCGGGCAGTGGTCTTGACGCGAGCGCATCCGTCAAGGTCGGTTTTGGGGGGAATTCCGTTGCCACAGGTCT
>JACMPS010000412.1 GCA_014377395.1 Chthonomonadaceae bacterium | reverse complement strand
TGCAATCCGCAAAGCGAACGTCGTAGATGGCGAGTTCGGCGGGATCACGCAACACATCGGAGCGTATCAGGTCGAGGTGGATCATAACGGCGAAAAGCGCAAAATTACGTTTCTTGACACTCCCGGTCACGAGGCATTCACCGAAATGCGGGCGCGTGGTGCGAGCGTCACCGACATTGTGGTTCTCGTCGTCGCGGCGGACGACGGGATCATGCCGCAAACCGTTGAGGCGATCAATCACGCAAAGGCGGCGGAGGTCCCTATGATCGTGGCGATCAACAAAATGGACAAGCCCGATGCCTCGCCTGACCGAATCAAACAGCAGTTGACGACTTATGAATTGCTTGTGGAAGACTATGGCGGCGATGTGATTTCTGTTCCAGTTTCCGCAAAAACGCAGGAAGGAATTCCCGCTCTTCTGGAATATATTTTGCTGATTGCGGATATTCAGGAATACAAAGCCGATCCGAGCGGACACGCGGAAGGCGCGATCATCGAAGCAAAGATCGAACCGGGGCGTGGTCCCGTTGCCACCATTCTGGTGCAATCGGGAACGCTTCGTGTAGGCGACAACATTGTAGCGGGAATGAACTTCGGCAAGGTTCGTGCCATGACCAATGAGCGCGGTGAGAAAGTCCTGAAGGCTCCGCCTTCCTGTCCCGTCGAAGTTATCGGATTGAACGCAGCTCCTGGCGCGGGCGATCACGTTGAGGTTCTCAAAAATGAGAAGGAAGCGCGTGTTCTTTCCGACAAGCGCGTTCTCAAAGATCGCAACAACCGTTTGAATGGGCAGACAAAGCGAATCACCCTTGCCGACATTGCCAAGCAGGTGCAGGACGGCGTCTCGAAAGACCTGAACATTATCGTTCGTGGAGACGTACAGGGTTCTGTCGAAGCGGTTCTCGGACAACTGAAAAAACTTGATGACAACCGGGCGGACGACGAGGTACGAATCACCACGAAACTTTCCGGTGTCGGAAACATTTCGGAGTCGGACATCAGCCTTGCAGTCGCAACAAACTCGATCATTATTGGCTTTAATGTCAAAACCGATCCCCCTGCCCTTCGCGCCGCAGAGCGTGACGGAGTGGACGTAAAACTCTTCACGATCATTTATGATCTGACGGAAGCGGTTTCAAGAGCAATGAAGGGGATGCTGGCACCAATCTACGAAGAGTTCGCACTCGGAAAAGCCGAAGTTCGACAGATGTTCCGCACTCCGAAAGGCATTGTTATTGCGGGAAGTATTGTTACAGACGGCAAAATCTTGCGCGGTTCTCAGGCGCGGGTTCTCCGCAACGGCGAACTCTTGCACACCGGCAGAATTGACACGCTGAAGCGTATCAAGGACGACGTTCGCGAAGTCGCCACTGGCTACGAGTGCGGTATCGTGATCGCGGATTGGATTGATGTTCAGGTCGGCGATGTTCTTGATGTCTTCGAGATGCGTCAGGTCGAACGCCCGTAACCGATACGTCACTATAAATACGCGACTACAGAAACGAGGTGTTGGAGGGTGTTGAAAAAGTAAAGTTGGTATGTCTTCCGCAGGACTGAAGTCTGCGCTAGAGGCGTTCCGCCCTGGATTGGACAAAACTCGGACACAATGCGATCAATTTTCGCTCTGAGAAGACTTTTTCAACATCCTCTTAGGTAACAGGGATTGGGGATTATGAAATGCAAAATTCCCTTTCCCTATAACCTAATTCCTACTCCCTAACCCCTATTATGCACATCGGAACACTAACGGTCATTTTGTATCTTCACGATACAAGCTCGCTGAAAGACAAACGACAGATTATCAAAAGTCTGGTAGAGACAACGCGACAAAAATTTAACATCGCCATTGCCGAAGTGGACGATCTGGATTTATGGGGCAAAGCGACGATTGGCATTGTCAGCGTCTCAAACGAAAAGGCGCACGCCAATCGGGTGCTGGACAAAGTATTAGAAGCGTTTGAGAGCAACCCCCGCTTTGAGGTGGGGGAAACGGCTCTGGAAATGATTTAGAAAGTGAGAGGATAAGATGAGCGTCCGACAAGAACGTGTTCAGGAACAACTGGTGCAAGAGGTCAGCGACATGGTTCAGAAAGACCTGCGTGATCCCCGGCTTGGCTTTGTCACCCTGACCGGGGCGGAAATCTCCAAAGACCTTCGCCATGCCAAAATTTTTGTTTCCGTTCTCGGAGATGAAGAAGCACGAAAACAAAGCCTCAAAGCCTTGAACGGTGCATCAGGACTTTTGCGGGGTGAGTTTGCAAGACGAGCGCACCTGCGTGTCGCCCCGGAACTCGTGTTTCAATACGATGACGGGATTGATCGTGGACAGCACATTTTCGAGTTGCTTCATTCGGTGGAAGCCGACTTGAAGCCGCGCCCGGAAGAGATCGAAGCCGCCAACGCGACATCAAGCACCTCTGTCGCAGACGCCAATAAAGAGGACACTTACTAATGGAGGCGTTCGAAAAAGCGGCTTCGGCGATACTTTCCGCGTCGCGCATCGTGATTTCCACTCATATGAATCCAGACGGTGACGCCCTCGGTTCCATGCTCGCTCTGACTCACGCCTTGAGAACACTAGGCAAGGAAGTTACTCCGCTTAACGTAGACGGCGTTCCCGAAATCTTGAAGTGGTTGCCCGGTGCAGAACTTGTCGAAACCTTAACGGAGCGACGTGATTTCGATCTCGGTATTGTGGTGGACGCAGGGGCGTTGGATCGAATTGGGAAATCACTCCTGCCGATTTTCGAGGCGGTTCCTCTGCTGATGGACATTGATCACCATGTGACGGAGGGTCTGGTTTTCGGGCAGTTGCAGGTACTCGATCAAACGGCAGCCGCTACCGCTGAACTGATTTACGAACTTATTCTCAACCTTGAGATTCAATCCCAATCTACCCTCGTCACGCCGGAAATCGCAAGTTGCCTGATGGTTGGCTTGATGACCGATACGGGTTCTTTCCGCTACAGCAATGTGACGCCAAAAGTATTTTCCCTTGCGTCGGAGTTGCAAGAGGAAGGCGCGGAAGTTGCGAAAATTGCTGAGGCGGTTTACGAGAACGTTTCGTTTGCCTCTCTGAAGCTGCTTGGCAAGGCACTGGATTCGCTTCAACGTTCAGAAGATGGGCGGGTTGTCTGGGCTTCTGTCTCAGCGCAGGATTTCGCGGAGTTTGGTGGCACGGACGCCGAAACCGAAGGCATCGTGTCGCAGGTTCGCGCCGTAAGTGGAGCGGAAATCGGGATGCTTTTCCGCGAAATCCCCGGCAGGAAGGTTCGTGTTTCGATTCGGGCGAGGCAGGGAGCCAACGCCAACGCAATTGCAAAAGTTTTTGACGGGGGCGGTCATATCCTCGCTTCGGGTTGTTCGCTGGAAATGCCCTTGCAGAGAGCGGTAGACGCCGTTGTCACTGAGGCGATCCGCCAGATTGCCCTCTCCTGAACTTTCACAACCAGAGATGAATAATCTCCCTTTCATTATCGCGGAAATTACCTTTCACCCCCGTGAAGGCGAGATTAATCCAACAGTTTCAGGTGCCCGATATGAGGGGTATATGCCCCACCTTGTGGTTCAGTCGCCTGAAGTCAGACAAGCCGCAGTTGAGAATAACGAAATCACGGATGAGCACCTTGGTGTTAGAATCGTCGACTCCCCATTCAAGTATAGATTAGGCGAGTCCGCGTGGTTTACTCTGGTGCTCTTGTACGAAGTTAATTATAATGCTCTGATTCCAGAGGCTACGTTTACGGTTCGTGAAGGTCCGATTATTGTCGGGTATGGAAAGGTTTTGGCGCGGGGCAACTCAGTTGAAGAGGCTGAAAAAGCAGTGATCAGTAATTGACACATTTTCTTGCCAAAACCTTCGAAAATCATGAAGAAAAAGCCCTCTGAACATAACGGCGTTGTGCTGATTGATAAGCCCGCCGGGATGACTTCTCACGATGTCGTTGATCTCGTGCGGCGGCTTTTCGGAACCCGGCGCGTCGGGCATACAGGTACACTTGACCCGGACGCAACGGGGGTGCTGGTGCTTTGTCTCGGATATGCAACCCGGATCGCGGAGTACCTGAGTGCAGGACGCAAAACCTACTGCACCGAAATCCGATTTGGTATTGAGACCGATACTGAGGACACTTCGGGTAAAATCATTCGGGAGACTTCTGCCCTTCACCTGACGCAATCTGATCTGGAAACTGTACTTCCGCAATTTCGAGGAGATATTCAGCAAGTGCCGCCGATGGTTTCTGCCTTGCACCACGAGGGAAAGCGGCTTCACGAACTCGCACGAGAAGGTATTGTTGTCGAGCGTGAAGCCCGCCCGATTACGATTCACAGATTGGAATTGGAGCGGTTTTCACCGGGAGACCCGCCGATTGCACAATTGTCGGTGACTTGTTCCTCCGGGACTTATATTCGGACGCTGGCAGCAGACCTAGGCAAAGTCATGAACGTCGGGGGGGCGATGCAAACGCTAAGGCGCACTCACGTTTCCAATGGCAAAAACGACTTTGATCTGAATGATTGTTTTTCCGTAGAAACATTAAAAATACTGTCCGATAACAATGAATTGGAAAACGCTGTGATGCCGCTCTCTCAGGCATTACAAGGTTGGGTGCAGGTCACGCTCAATCCTACTGAGGTACTCGACTTGAAGATGGGGCGGCAGGTCTCTCCCTCCCAAGCACCTGACTTTGGAGAGGTCTCCGGGGAAGCCTGCGAGGTTGCGGTCTGTGATAGTGAGGGCGTTGTGTTTGCCATTGCCCGTTATGAAGAGGGGCTGATTAAACCCACAAAGGTTCTGATTCCGCTATGAAGATTTACGAGGGTCTGGAAAATGTCGCCCCTCCCCTCCCCCGCTCTACCGTTGCGATTGGCACTTTCGATGGGGTGCATCTCGGTCATAGAGCGATCATTCGCACGGCGGTAGAGGATGCTCACACCTATCATCGTCCTTCCCTTGTCTTCACTTTTGATCGTCACCCTCTCGAACGCTTGGACCCATCCCGTGTCCCTACCCTGCTCACCACTCCCGCACAACGTAACGCACTGATCGAAGAAATCGGGGCTGAGGGTCTGGTGATCGCTCGTTTTGATGAGACGCTTTCGGAACTCACGGCAGACGAATTTATTCTTCGTATTCTCAAAGAAACGCTCGGTGCAGAGGCAATTGTCGTAGGAGAAAATTTCTATTTCGGGAAAGACCGGAGCGGTGATGTCGCATTTTTGCGAGAAAATCAAGAGCGGTTCGGGTATCACCTCTATGCCCTCGCCCCTGTCGAACTAAGCGGAGAAAAAGTCTCCTCAACGCGAATCCGCGAAGCCCTGAAACTCGGTGAAGTGGAAGAGGCAGAGCGTTTACTCGGACATCCCTACTGGCTTGCCGGAACGATTGTTGGTGGGCAGAGACTCGGCAGAACCCTGGGCTATCCTACCGCAAACCTGAGTTTGACGGTCAATCAAACCGTTCCTAAAGACGGCATTTACGCCGTGATCGCAAAACTTCAGGACGGCAGAGAAGTCGGGGGGGCGTGTAGCATCGGAAACCGCCCAACGGTGGAGGGGGCGGGACGCTCAATTGAAACCTTCCTTTTCGATTTCAACGAAGACCTTTACGGGCAGGAGTTTTCGGTGCGCTTTGTCCGTTTTCTGCGTCCGGAACTCAAGTTCGACTCGTTGGATGCCCTCACTCAACAAATGCAAAAAGACTGCGACAAGGCACGAAACATTCTTCGCGCTTTTGCCCCTGCTCCCCCTGAGTCCGAAACTAAACCCTGATGGAGAACACCTATGCCTTCCCCTACTCAAACCTTTGACCGCTACAATGATGGTTCGCAAAACCCGCCCCGCTTGCGGATGCACCATTCGCTCTGGTCACTCCTCAAGTTGCCAATGAACGCAGAGACCGAGTGGACGCTCGATGAGAAGTTTTCACGGGTAAAAGCGGCAGGATTCGAGGCGGTGGAATGTTGGCTTAACGACGAAAACGAACGTACTCATATTGAAGCATTGGAGCGGCACGGCTTACGGCTTGTGCTAGGGCATCACCCTCACACCCTTGATGACGTGAAGCGGGAAGTGGATCGTGTGGGTCGTTTGGGGGCGGATTTCCTCTTTGCACAGCCTTTGCACCCTTATGTTGAGATGACGGAAGCGGTTACTTTTCTTCGGGAGGCGCGTAAGATTGCCAACGATGCCGGAGTCACTTACTTTATTGAAACGCACCGGGGCAACCTTCCCGAAAGCCTGAACCAAGCCCTTCAATTGCTTCACCATTTGCCGGAAGTGCGGCTGACCGGAGATTTTTCCCATTTTATCGTTGTCGGTGAGTTCTACGGGTGGGAATCGGAAAGGGCAATCGAGCGAATGATGCCTGTGCTGGAGCGTGTTTCTCATCTACACGCCCGCATTTCTAACGGCGAACAGGTTCAAGTAGATGTGGAGAACGGTTCGGGGCAGACCGCACAATTCTTTGTTCGCATCTGGGCGGCGGCAATC
>JACMPS010000411.1 GCA_014377395.1 Chthonomonadaceae bacterium | reverse complement strand
TGGTGGATGATCGCGACGGCAAAATCGTCTACTACGACATCAACTCACTCTCGAATTTTGTGGCGGATGCGCGGCGTGTCGTTGGTTTCGATCCGCACGAACGACTTGTAGATTTTCTGGTGCGGGAGGCAAAAAACTAAAATGCGCTACGGCTACTGGTTGCCTATTTTCGGGGGTTGGCTTCGCAATGTAGAAGATGAGGGCATGGAAGCGACGTGGGAATATGCCTCCCGGCTTGCCCTTCGCGCCGAGCAAATCGGCTTCGATCTTACTCTTGTTGCCGAACTCAATCTCAACGATATCAAAAGCGAAGACGCGCCTTCGCTCGATGCGTGGTCAACGGCGGCGGCACTTGCGGCAGTCACCACAAAGCAGGAAATTATGGTGGCGGTGCGCCCGACGTTTCACAATCCGGCACTCCTTGCAAAACAGGCGGCAAACATTGACCGGATCAGCGAGGGACGGCTTTCGCTTAACGTCGTTTCGTCGTGGTGGGAGGTGGAGGCGAAACGCTACGGGGTCGCTTTCGAGAAGCACGATGACCGCTACGCCCGTACCGAAGAATGGCTTTCCGTGCTAAATGGTGTATGGGAGGGCGATCACTTTTCGCACGAAGGACGCTATTATCGGGTGGAAGATAATTTGCTTCAACCGAAACCTGTCCCTACTCGCGCACGTCCTGCACTCTATGCCGGGGGCGAATCGGAGCGAGCGAAAACCCTGATCGCACAAACCTGTGATGGCTACGTGATGCACGGTGATCCTCCCGAAAAGATCGGCGAACGCATCGAAGATATGAAGGCACGGCGTGAGAAGGCAGGGTTGCCGCCGCTTACTTTCGGGGTTGCCGCCTACAGCATTGTCCGCGACACCGAGGCGGAAGCAAACGAAGAACTTGCCCGAATCACCGATGTCAAAAGTTCGGCAGCGGGATATTCCAACTATCAGCAGTGGCTCGCCGGGACTCAATTGGAGCAAAGGGTGTCGCTGGAAGATTACTCGGTCTCGAACCGGGGCTTGCGTTCCGGGCTTGTTGGGACGCCAGAAACAGTGAAAGCCCGTATCGCCGAGTTTGAGAGGGTCGGCGTGGACTTTCTGCTCTTGCAATGTAGTCCCCAACTCGAAGAAATGGAACGCTTCAGCCGACAGATCATTGCGGCGTAAGCGAAAAGCGTTCTCCGCATCCGAAAAAGCAAGTTATGGAAATCACTGTTTACAAGCCGACGGCTACACTGCGCGAAGCGTTTATGGCGATGCTTGACGACTACAGACTTCATGATCCTGAAACGGGTAAGCCCTACGCTTCGGCACGTTCGAACTTCGACGCTTATGTGCAAAGTTCGCTGAACCATGAGAGTGGTTTCGATCTGCACCCGCGTTTTGTGCCTTGCTCTCATCGCTGGCTAGTACAAAAAGACAAAACAGAAGACAAAACAATTGTAGGAATTGTGCGTGTCCGGCACAACCTCGACACGCCGTTTATGGAAACGCAGGCAGGACACATCGGGTACGAGGTCCCGCCTTCGCAACGGAAACGCGGCTACGGAATAGAAAGCCTGAAAGCAGGATTGACAGTAGCGTGGGAAATCGGACTGGAGCGGGTGCTACTCTGTGCGGACGCCAAAAATCCGGCGGCGTGGCGAACAATCGAACACTGTGGCGGAATGCTGGAAAGAGAGTTTTGGTCGGATCATCACCAGTGTCTTGTGCGTCGCTACTGGATTGAAAAACCTACTTCACTAAATTCCGGGGTTTCATAGAGGTGATACTCCTAAACAGAGTATAATGAGGCGGAGCGCAGAGCAAATATTTTTGTATCTTGTTTGCGTAAGGTGAATAAGTTAGCCCTGAAAGAGAAACCAACGTGCGATTCGATCAGCCACAAAAACAGAGTTTCGAGATTGCCCGTGTGTGGCGGACGCCGTTGATGGTGCTGTCCAACTTTCTGTTCGCCCTCCCGATCCCTTACAGCATAGAGATCGGCGACTTCTACCGAAAAACCCGGTTGAAATGGATTTGTACCCGGCTGATTCTCAGCAATCGCTACCCCACAAAAACGGTGTGGTTTTACTACGATGGACTTCAGAAGTTAGGGTTGTCCTCCCCGGCACCTGCCCTGTTGCAAGCCGTTGTCAACTACGAAGAATATAACGTAGAAATCTTCTTGAAACGAGGGGCAGACCCGAATTTACGGTGGGGAGGCGTTTCCCTCCTTTTCTACGCTCTCGCAACACAAAAACGGGGCGTGGTTCGGCTTTTGTTGGAGGCGGGCGCAAACCCCGATGTCACTTACCCCTTCACCTCCGACAAACCTCTGTTCTGGGCAACACGCGAACAGAATCTCGAAACGGTGCGCCTTCTGTTGGAATTCGGGGCGAACGTGGATACCTTCGGCTATTCGGGTTTGACTTCGCTCACCTTTGCGGCGGGAAGCGGGTACACGGAAATCGTTCGCGTGTTGGTAGAGGCGGGGGCAAACCCACTGATCAAGGCGAAAGATGATCGTGATTCTCTAGCCTACGCACGGATTTACGACCACCATGAAATCATCGAGATTATCCAGTCCCGTACTCTCACCGAAGCCGTTCCTGAAATAGAGTCTCTCCGCCTCCCCCTTTCCGCAAAGCATTGGAGTGACCCTGTTCCCACACAACGCCTCGCAAAGCGGAAGCATTTACGCTCTTTGTCTCTCCGAAAACGCAACCGAAAAGCCGCGAAAAGACGGCGATCCTCTTCACCTTGACTTTGCCCGACACCCTCATTTTTTCCTTTCCCTGAACGTGGTATAATGCTTTTACGTGACCTGATTTGATGCAAAAGTAGATGCAAAAAAAGGAAATTCCGAGTACGCTATGTCCACAGCCCTTCCCACCCCACAAAAACCCAGGAAAAATCAAAACTATTTTCAGCAAACGGCACAAAATCGGATGCTGGTCGTTGTGCTGGGAATGGTGGTACTGGTTCCGTTACTCGCGCTTCCCACAAATCACAACGCGGCGAACGTCGCCAACTTCGCCCTGCGTCTGATGGCTGCGTTATTAGCGGGAATCCTTGTTTTTCGGGTGCGCTTTGCCACAAATATCACACAGGTGCAAACGTTTCTGGCAACCGGAGCGAACTTTGCGATTCTGCTTTTTCTGCTGGATACGGTTGTCTCGCTTTTTGTCGCTTCTCCTGAAATCAGGCGGATCGGTGCAATAGACCTGATGCGCGTGTTCACCGGAGTAATGCTTTATTTTGCACTTGCCTATCATGTGCGCCGCTCTGAACATCTCGCCAAAATTCAAGACGCACTTGTTGTTGTCGCCGTTGTCGTCGCCGGATTCGGGCTGGTGAATGTGCAAAGTATGAGTCAGCCGCTTCTGCGTAATCCTGTAGGCGATCACCAGTTGTTCGGGGCATTGCTGATGATGCTTTTCCCGATTACGCTCATTGCGGCAATCACGGAGCGAGATCAGAAAAGGCGGATTATTGCAGGGGTTTCCTGTGCGATGACAGGCGTTTGCCTTATTTTTTCGCAAACCCGTACTTCCTGGGTGGGGGCGGTTGGGGAGGTCATCGCCCTCATTTTGTTCAGCCTGATTGCCCCCCGAAAGAAAAATCGTGACGCGACAACAGCACAACAATTTCTCATTCCCGCTTTAATTGTCGTTTCTTGCATGACGATTTTCGTGGTTGCTTCCGGTTCTCTCACCGTTTTTAAGGGACGCATGGAAGGTGACAGCCAGAAAAGTGCTCTGGAATATCGAAACAAAATGTGGTATGCCGCCGGGGAACTGGTCAAGCAGAAACCGCTTTTTGGGCATGGTCTCGGCACCTATCCGGTCTATCAACACCAATTTAGCGGCTATGGGCGTTCGGGCGGAGATGTCCTGAAAGACACGCCGACTCTTGGAGAAATGGCACATAGCTACTGGTTGCAAACCGCCGCCGAACAGGGAATCGTGGGCGTTTGTGCTTTTGCCGCGATTATCGGAACGTTCTTGCTGACCGGTCTGAGTGCTTTACGCTTTCGGGACGGCGGGATTCGTCGCTGGGTTTTGCTTTCCAGCCTCGCGGCATCGGTTGGGTTTTGCATTGATGCGCTCGGTAATCCTGCGTGGCAATTCGCGCAGATTTCAATGTTTCTCTGGCTTTCACTTGGTCTCGGCGTGGCGGCACTGCGCCCCAACAAACAGCGCGGCTCCGATTAACTTGTCTCTTGCATAAAGCTAGGATAACACCGTTGAACGATATTTTTCCTTACTTTGCAACCAATTAATTTTCTCAGGCGTAGACAGTTTCAGAGTGACGACTTATCCCCTACAAGAGGAAGAAATCGCTTTTCACACCTAATTGGTTTTAGACAAGGAGAATTGATCCCATGAATCGAATTTTCAAACTTGCCCTCGCGCAGTTTGCAATGATTGCCGTTTTGTTCACTGCTGTGAATCAGGCAAAAGCTGATGACATCGTTGACATTGCCGCAGGCAACCCTGACTTCTCGACTCTCGTAACCGCAGTGAAGGCGGCAGGTCTGGTGAGCACGCTCAAGGGCGACGGTCCCTTCACAGTGCTCGCTCCAACAAATGCAGCCTTTGCGAAATTGAAGAAATCGCTCGGTGCGAAGAAGTTCAACGCAGTTCTCGCCGATAAGAAAACTCTGACCTCGATCCTGACCTACCATGTGATTGCCGGTAAGGTGATGGCAGCGGACGTGGTCAGTATGAAAGCCGGCTCCAAGGCGAAAACCGTCAACGGGGCTTCGATCACTGTCAATGCTTCCAAAAAGGGCGTTTACCTGACAGGTGGGAAGAAGAGCAACAAAGCCAAAGTTGTTAAGACCGACATTGTGGCTTCCAACGGCGTCATCCATGTCATTGATACCGTTCTGCTTCCTCCGATGGGCAAGAAGTAGTTTCTTTCCCGGCGTAATTTAGTTCTAAAAGAGAGGAGCGTGACCACACGACTGAGTGTGATCACGCTCTTTTTTATTTTGTGTCTAATCACGTTCTTCAAGAAAGTTTGACGCTGAGAAAAAGTATTTTGTTAAGACTTTCGTGTAGTGCAACAGTAAGTGCAGGGCTAAAACCGCTTTCAGGTACGAACAAAAGGGAAACCCTCAGCGGTGTCTACTGCTGAGTATGTTTGATAATAACGGGAATACGCACCCCGAATTTAATGGCTTTCATTACTTCCTCCCGACACTCCGAGTGTGGAACACACTCGATCAGTTTTGCATGGAAGTTGTCTTGGAATAAAAGTTCTTTCTCCGGCGTATCCTCATTCACCAGGCGACCAGTGCTTCCATGTCCTTTGTGTCAATGGTTCCCGCCCATTCGATTTCATCCTGTGTTGGCTCCCGGTCATCGAGCAAAGTAGAGGCGTAGGGGATAATCTCGTTGTAACCGACTGCTTCCAACCGGCGAAACGATGCGAGAAATTACTAATTTCTGTAGCGTTCATTTCTCGAAACTCCTCCAAACAAAGATGAATCAAGCTAACCTCTTCCACATCGAAGACGTGCAAATTTGCTTTTCTTCTTGCGGCAGGGCGATTTTGATACTGAGTATGATAGATGACCGTTTCGACAACTAAATCTTCCTTCTGCTTCATGTCGTCAAGAAGGGAATTAATTTCGAGCGGCACGGGACCGAAGGGGAGTTTTCTCTATTCACTATCCGTGATGGGGCACCCCTTAGAATAGTAGAATGTGAAATCAATAAAGAAAAGAAGCTTATTCAGTTTTGTAAGACCGAAGGCTTCGTCTCGATGCGAGAGGGCAGTGATGTAGAGTATCAGTTCACGCAACTTTGTGGTTTTGTCATAAAGCGCAGAGGTCATTTAGTTCACCTTCTTTCAGACATAATTGTAAGAAAAAACGCCTCCGCAATACAATTGCAGGGCGTTTCTATGATCTTAGTCGGGGTGACAGGATTTGAACCTGCGACCTCAGCGTCCCGAACGCTGCGCTCTACCAAGCTGAGCCACACCCCGTAAAAACCGTCTTTAATTAACTTTATAACAGTAATCATTATACCTGTGAGGCACTCTTTTGTCAAGAAGTTTTCCGGGCTGTTATCACAGAAACAGGTTGCTTGAGCCTTATATTAAAGCAAGATCGTATTTGCCTCACCCGGGTCTTTGGCATTCCAGAAAGTCTTCTTCTGGCGCGGAAGAGGTGTAATATGATACGTTCCACAAAGGACAATAGC
Source organism: Chthonomonadaceae bacterium (assembly GCA_014377395.1). Classification (GTDB taxonomy): domain Bacteria; phylum Armatimonadota; class Chthonomonadetes; order Chthonomonadales; family Chthonomonadaceae; genus JACMPS01. The sequence goes on along the minus strand of JACMPS010000411.1, from coordinate 542 downwards.
AGAACCGATCCGATGCCGAAAGGAAACTCCGATGGCTGTTATCACAACCGAAGAACCAACACCCGAACAACACAAGCCCGAAGAAACCAAGAAGCTTCCGAGACCGTGTCTTGCAGTATGTCGCCGAAGGTCCTCATCTAACGCATGAGGAGGCAGAGGACATCAGAAAATTACTCTGGGAGGCAAGAGAAGAAAACTTTGTCCAAGACCTATCTGCTCGACAGTGACACCTACACGTTTCTCGGTGAAGAAAACACGATGGTTCTGGCACATATTCGGACGCTCTCACCGGAAGATCGTGGCTACATCAGTTTTGCTACCGTTGGGGAATGGGAGTACGGATATCACAATATGCTGAATCTTCCTTTGAGAAGCAAAATTCGAGCTGCCGGGAACAGAAGCATTCGATGATCTTTCCGGTGTCATTCAATCGTCTCAGGACATCAATCGCATCTACGGGCAGATACGAGCGCAGCTGCGCCGAGCCAGAACGATGATCCCTCTGAATGACATTTGGATCGCCGCCACCGCTCTTGCTATAG
>JACMPS010000410.1 GCA_014377395.1 Chthonomonadaceae bacterium | reverse complement strand
TTTTCGGATTGCAGAAAGAGAGTCGGCTAGCCTTTGTCTTTTTTTCGTTCGACCTGGTGCCGGAGCCTCAGTACCGCCGAGTTCCATTGGAAAAAGTTTGAGGTCGGGAATTTGTTTCAGTCTTTCGTAAACTTCCCCTCTTGGCTTGCTGGCAACAAAGAGATCGAAGCGACTACGATCCAGACCCTGTAATGCCATCAGCATTGTAGAAACATCCCCTTCAACCGAACCATAACCATTGAGTACAAGTAGTTTGAGCCGAGACCAAGCCATCGAATTACGTCCTTATCTTTCAGGGCTTGATTTATTTTTCGATCTTTACCATTGAGCGCATCTGTGTCAATCGAATCAAGCCGCCTTAAAAATCGGTTCCAAGCCCTTTGCTTCCTGCAAGAGTTCGGCTTTTTCTTCGGGTGTGATCGGCGTATATCGCTCTGCAAACTCCAATGCCCACCGGAAAAGACGCAAATCTCCAGGGGGAACTGTCGCCGTCACAGGCATGGAGAGTGTGTACCGCAAAGCAATCTCAGCGAGGCGTTTGTCCTCCAGAGGCTCATACCACACGTGCGGAGTGCGGCTACGATCCGCTCCCGTCTTCCAACCTGTTTTTGCCATTGCCTTCAACGCAAGACGCGCCACACCCTTTTCTTCGCATTTCTCAAAAATCTGTGCGCCGAAATTACCTTCGGAATAGGTCACGAAATTTACCGGGAACAGTGCGGAGACAAACGGAAATCGGTTCATTGCGAGTACCGCCGCCTCCACCGAATGAGCACTGAAGCCGATATGCCGAATTTTTCCTGCCGCCTGTGCTTCCAGAATTGCCTCGATTGCACCGCCTTCGCCCAACGCGGTTTCTACTTCTTCAACAGTCGTGATGTGATGCAACTGATACAAGTCGAAGTGATCCGTTTGCAGGTTTGTGAGGGAGCGATTGAGTTCCGCTTCGGCGTCGGCTTTAGTTCGCCCTTCGGTTTTACAGGCAAGGAAAACTTTGTCGCGCTTGCCCACCAACGCACCGCCATACCGCTTTTCCGTCTCCTGACCTGAGCCGTAACTCGGTGCGACATCGAAATAGTTGACACCGCGATCAATCGCCTCATGCAAAATCGCATCGGCTTCTGTTTGTGTCATCTGCACCACGACAACGCCACCCACGCCCACAATCGAAAGGCTGTCGCCCGTATTCCCCAGTGGTCTCTTTTCCATGATTGACTCCGTATTTTTACTCTCGATTCGTTAACGGTCTAGTTTATCCTTGCGCTAAGCACCTTCGGTGGAGGCGTCCTGCCGGATGCAATGCAAAAAGCGATTACGCTACAGTTCTGTCCGCGATTGGATGAACTCGGAACGGCGCAGCCGCCAGAAGGGCATTTATTCCGCCGCCTTTCAACCTCCCCCTTGCATAAGGGGGAGGAACAGAAGCGTTACGCTTGCTTCTGGAGCAAGACCTCTTTGCGGTAGCCGCCCTTTGATTTGTCCAGCAGGAACATTCCCCCGAAAACAAAGATCAGGATGATCGGCATAAAGAGAACGGACTGGATGCCCGCCGCGCCGCCGTCCGCCTGTGCTTGCGCCCATGCCGACTTGACTTCAGGTGCGGCTCCGTCTTTTCCGGCGACTGCGCCGAGTGCATTACTTGCGGCGATCTCTGAAGACACACCTGCTTTGGCTTTTTCCGCCGCCAAAGAGGCTTTCAGAGCCGGATCGTTCGAGGTTTGGGCATAGGCAAAGGCTTTTTCATTCGTGACCTTATCATAGTTGTTTCCGATAAGCGGCTGAATTTTCCCGGAAGCTAACATTCCCATTCCACCCATGATCGCCAGACCGAGCGAACCCGTTTTCGGAAAGCGTTCGGAGACCGTACCGAGCATGGTGGGCCAGAAAAAACAAACGCCAATTGCAAAGACTGTGATCGCAACCCCTGCCAACAAGGGAGAACGAGCAATGCTGAGAGCGTAAAGCCCGACCAGTGCAAGACACGCGGAAACAAGAAGCACGGCAATCGGAGAGATACGATGCACAATCTGTCCTGCCGAGGTGCGTCCTACCGCCATGAGACCGTTTTGCCAGACCGTAAACAAAATTCCTGCGGCTCCCGTCGTGACTCCAACGATATTAGTGATCCATTGACCGGGACCCAGTTCCGTCATTGCCGTCAGGCACATCGCAAAGACGAACAGCAGAAAACCGGGGCGCAAACACTCCTGAAACATCGCCCTCGTGGAAATACCGGACGCAACGCGCTCTGTCTTTGGAAATCTTTTTCCGAAAAAGAGGGCAACGTAAACCGCCAGCGGAATCAGCATCGTTGCCATCTGGATTTGCCAGCCATGTTCCTTGCCGCCCAAACCCAACTGAGTGACCGCATAGGAAGTCAGACCGCCGATGACGATACCACCTGGAAACCAAACATGAAACAGGTTGAGCCGCTTAATTTTTTGATCAGGGTAAAGCGTAGCGATCAGCGGGTTACAAACCGCCTCCACAAAGCCGTTGCCAATTCCGAAAAACAGGGTGCTGACCCAGAGCGTCGTGTAATCATGAGCGAAAATCGTCAGCAAAATACCGACGAGATGACCGACAAACGCCAGCACCATCAGTTTGCCCATCCCCAGCGCGTCACAAAGGGGACCCCCAAAAATGATGGCGAGGGTGAACCCGAAAAACGCCATCTGATTGATGTTGCCGATTTGCTCTTTTTGCAGTCCGAATTGTTCGCCGAGCGGAGCGATCAAAGCCCCGCGAATTGCGAATGACATTGCCGTTACGATTAAGGCAACACAACTCGCCAGAAAAAGTTTGTCCCGGTTGGCTCGCCAGTACTCGGCGTCGCCTCCCCCCGCATTGATGTTAGCCGTCATGTTCACTCCTTTTCCTACTTCGTTTCCCGAAAGCATTTTCACTCAATCTCATTTCTCGAACCGAGTTACCTCAATTCGATCTTAGAGAACTGGAGCGAAGTGCAAAATCATTACATTTCACCTCTATGCAAAGAAGATTGGAGCAAGATCAATCTCTTTCCTCCCCCTTTGCTAGGGGGAGGTTAGAAGGGGGTCTGAATTTGCTATCTCTTCCCTCGCATCGCGTCCGAAGGACGCCTTCACTGCAGGTGCTTAGCGCAAGGATAAACTAGACCGTTGATTAACCGTCGAAATTATCAAACCGTCTATGCAATGCAAGACCGTTGACAAACCCCATCCCAGCCCTCCCCTTGCATAAGGGGAGGGAGCAGAAATGTTTTTGTTCGATCTGATTTGCGTGAGGTGAATTACATTTCTCGTCCTACCGCCTGAGCGACTTTTCTCAGGTCTTTCATCATCTCCTCGAACTGTGCCGGAGTTAGCGACTGCGCCCCATCGGAGAGGGCGGATTTCGGGTCGGGATGCACCTCAATGATCACCCCGTCCGCTCCGGCGGCGATACTCGCTTTCGCCATTGCCGGAACGTAACGCGCCACGCCCACCCCATGTGAGGGATCGGTGATGACGGGCAAATGAGAAATCTGTTTGAGGACAGGGACGGCGTTAAGATCGAGGGTGTTGCGGGCATAAGCGCGATCCAGAGGATGTACGCCACGTTCGCAGAGCATCACACGCTCCGTGCCATGATGCAACAGGTATTCTGCCGCCAGCAGAAATTCGTCAATGGACGCGGAGGGTCCGCGTTTCAGCAGGGTAGGATGTCCGCTTTTTCCGGCGGCAATGAGAAGCGAGTAATTTTGCATATTCCGCGCTCCAATTTGCAGAATGTCCACATGAGCCGCCACAAGCGAGACATCTTCGGGAGACATGACTTCGGAAACCGTGAGAATGTCGTACTCTTTGCCGACTTCCTGCAACAATTGCAGTCCTTCGGGCCCCAGTCCCTGAAACGCATAAGGTGAGGTTCGCGGCTTGTAGGCTCCGCCCCGCAACACCTGCGCTCCTGCCGATTTGACCGCTTGAGCGGACTCGTGAATCTGATCGCGAGTTTCTACGGAACAGGGACCCGCCATCACGATGACGCGCTCCCCGCCAAACTCCACATCCTTGAGCGAAAACTTTGTGGAGACCCGCCGAAACTCACGGGAAGCGAGTTTATAGGGGCGGGAAATCTGCACGACATGATCCACTCCCGGCAACACCGAAAGTGCCTGTGTCAACACGTCGCGAAGATCGGGCGGAATTGCACTGGCAACCCCAATCGCGAGATGCTCGTCTCCCGGCAATCGGAGGGCTTGCATTTTGTGCGCCTCAATTCGCCCGATTACGGCGTCTACCTGTGAGGTCGTTGCCTCACGATTCATCAGTACCATCATCGGTAACGTTCCTCTTTTCTCCGGTCACTCTTAAAGAGAGTCGGGAGGAGCATCGTCTTTGTTGCGCCTCCGAATTGTTGTGCCTCTAAGATACGCCGAAGAGAGACGAAACTCCTTCCCTTTTCTGTCCGAAAACGGATTCGGGGTGAACAAACCGTAAAGTGATTGGCGTTATCTCTCATTAAGATTGCGAATCGGGCTGAATTTCTTCCCGAAACGAAAATAAATTGTTTTTTTTATTGATTCACCATGATTCCGCTTGACAAGGCAAGAGCAAACAGGCTAAGATGTACAAAGTTACAAACCCTACTTCCATTTATGCTTGTTTTCAGGAGGCTACGCTATGACCCGACGCATTTTCTCTTCCTTATTAACGCTGGCAACACTGTGCGGACTTCCCGCACTTTCGCTCTCTCAGGCTCCCAGTATTCCCTTTTATGAGTTTACTTCGTGCGCTGTGGACTACCCGTCTGTCGGGGGGCAACCTTCCCTTCAAGCGTCTCTGGGGCAAACGATGGTCACGGTAGATCCTCCCACCAACACCGGGCAAGACCTTGCTTTTCTCGGTTTCTGGGAAACAGGCGTGAAATTCCTGTACCAATCACAGGTTGATTTTCAAGGCTTTTCAGGCGGTGCGGGAACTACATTAACCGATATTCCTGTCACCTTCGATCTTCTCGATGCCACCAACACTCTGATTGAACGTATTGTCACAACCGCCTCTTCGGGAGCAACGCCAACTGCCGCGAACTTCGCGGTTTCTTCATGGGCGAACTCTTCTGCGGTCGTCTCCCTTGCGGCGAAGAGTCCTGTTACATTGCGTAGGATCAACCCGCTGACAACGAACGGAGCCGGATATCCGGGGGCTTCGTTCGCACTGCTGACGGGCGATGTGAATAACGACAATGTCATTGACTTTGGCGATCTGTCCACGATGTTGCAGGGTTACAATGCACTTAAGGGCGATTCTCTGTACGATACCTACATCAGTGCCGACATCAACTACGACGGTGGAATTGACTTTGGGGATCTCTCTCTGCTGCTCCTGAACTACAATACCTTCGGCGACGAGTAGAGTTTAGAAATGTGAAATTGGCCCGCCTGGCCCTGGGCAAGCAGGGGGATTTGTTTGGTGTTTATCCAAAAACCCCATTCTTCTATTTGGAGGAAAGTTGTGTCACCTTCGCGAAATCGTCCTTGAGATTTCGGTAAAGCGACCTGTAAACTTCGTGGTAGGCGTCATAGATTTTTTTGTGTTCGAGATTTGGGGCGGTCTCGTGACTCACACGAATCGTCGCTCGACACGCCTCTTCAACACTCTCATACACCCCGGTTCCCACTCCCGCCAGCAACGCCACACCGAGTGCGGGGCCCTCGTCTACATCAATCGTCACATGAGTGTAGCCGGTCACATCCGCTTGAATTTGTCGCCAGAGGGAACTCTTTGCGCCGCCGCCACTGGCGCGTACCTGCGAGATCGGTAG
>JACMPS010000409.1 GCA_014377395.1 Chthonomonadaceae bacterium | reverse complement strand
GAATTGTTCAGTTGCCGGAGCTGGAACAAGACCGCATCGCGTTGAAACTTTTAGAGGAACTGGAACATGAAGGACACGCGCCCCGCCTCGTTCGCGTTGGTTCGCCCCGATTGGTCTACCCGGAAGACGCGGCACGTCTGGTGAAGGAAGTCGTGATCGAGGAGGACAATGAAGTCAACCGGGAGTGGATGCGCGGGTACAAAGCCCGTTGAGAGCAGAAACTCGATCAACTCGAACTATGGCTTGTGAGTTACACGATTGACATTGACTGAGTTGTCTCAATAAGCGAAAGCGGGAGAAGTTTGTGGAGAGGCGAAGACGTGTTGTCTTCGCCTCTCTCTACAACGATGCCCCAAGCACAAAGTCAATCGCGCCGAACAACTGATTGGTTTCGTTGGTGAGTTAATCCCCTTTGTCTTGAGTGAATGTACTTGAAGTCAATGCCCCGAACTGTCATACATTGCCGTCTGTGACAATCCCATAAACGGGTTTTTCTATCGTGCCGTTGATTTTCTGCGCGGCAACCAACTCGGCAAGGCATTGCCCCCACCCCTGCTCGAAATCGTTTTTCTTCGCTTCGACGATGAGGACAAGCGGCAGACCCAGAACCTTTTTGCCCAGAGGCGATTTGGTTCCGAAAATGTAATTCGGCACACCGGAGAGTGTAGAGTCTGCACTCAAAACGCATGGGTCTCCACAAACTTCTTGTAAATTTCCAGCAGAATAGGAGCAATAATCAGTTCTGTCCGCGCTCCTTCCGAAGAATAAACATCAACATTGTCAAGGGTGAATCGTAAAGCGTCGATGAATGCCTGACTTGCCCCATGAGAAGTCGGCGCAATGAAAACCGCCTCCTCATATTTGATGCTGTAGGCTTCCAATACCTCTGAAATCGATTGAAAATTGCTGAATGCCATGATAAACTCACTTCAAAAATGCGTATTGTCGGTAGTTTACCCTATTGTCACCGACAACCTCACAGATGGCGAAAGCGTTGTCCAAATGACAAGCAAGTTTGTGCAGGAATCTTCTTTCCTAATCTCGTATTAAGACGTATCGGACTTGAAACTAGCGTAAAAAGTCGGTTTCCACAAACTTTCATAGAGACGGAGCATCCCCACGATTGAAGATCGCAGAACTCGCGGAAAAAGCGAGCAAGGTTCAGAGTGAAGTCGAGAAAGCCGTCGTTGGTAAAAGTGCCGTTGTCGAAACCGCCCTTGCGGTTCTTCTCTCAAACGGTCATCTCCTCATTGAAGACATTCCCGGAGTAGGGAAAACCACCCTCGCCAAAGCCATTTCCCGCGCTCTCGGACTGACGTTTAAGCGAATCCAGTTCACTCCCGATCTGTTGCCCGGAGACATCACGGGTTCCTCGATATACAATCAAAAAGAGGGAGAGTTTGAGTTAAGACCGGGTCCAATTTTTTCCAATATCGTGCTTGCCGACGAGATCAACCGCACTACCCCGAAGACGCAAGCGGCACTCCTCGAAAGTATGGAAGAGCGAACCGTCACCATTGATGGTGCCACGCTGATGCTTCCTTCTCCCTTTTTTGTAATTGCCACGCAAAACAACATCGAACTGGCAGGAACCTACCCCCTCCCCGAAGCGCAACTGGATCGGTTTGGGGCGAGGATTGCGATTGGCTACCCCCCGCGTGAAGCGGAACTGGAAATCTTGCGTAATCACCGCACCTCCTTGCCTATTGAATCCGTGACGGCAGTAACAACGGAAGAAGAGATTCGAGCGATGCAGATTGCCGTGCGCGAAGTTCACGTTGATCCCTCGGTACAGGGCTATATCCTCGATATTGTGGGAGCGACCCGCACTGTGCCAACCGTCCAACTCGGAGCCAGCCCACGCGGAGCCTTGTCGCTGATGTATGCGTCTCAGGCACGCGCCGCGATGCAGGGACGTGAGTACGTGAAGCCCGATGACATCAAGGCACTCGCCCCCTCAGTATTGGCACACCGTCTGATTGTTCGCCCGGAGCAACGTGTTCGGGGCGTCACAGCGGAAACTATTCTTGCGGAAATCCTCGACAGAGTGAGTGTGCCAACCGTTTAAATTCAGGGATGCAGGTGATAGGGAGTAGGGATCAGAAAAAGGCAGAGAAGAGATTCTATTCACAGATTAACACTAATGATGGGGATTAAAATACAGGTAGGTGGGACCTCACGCAAAGACACAAAGAGAATAATCAGCGTGCTAAGCATCAAGTACAAAGGGCATTTTGCCTCTGCTCCCCTCTCCCTGCTTTTTGGGGGGAGGGTGAGTGAACAGAATCAGGGTGGGGGCAAAAAACAAACCTTCCTCTTAATTCTTGATTATGACACTTTTCCCCGCATTTTAATTCCTATCTCTGTGTTAATCTGTGGATAGAACTCTCTTCCGTGTTTCTCTGTTTTTCTTCTCTGTGCCTCTGTGTCTCTAGTGGAGCGGGTGGTTTTATTGAATCGCATCCAGTAACTTAGAACGAAAAGAAGGCTTTTATGCAGTTCAGCAAATGGGTCACGCTTGGTTTCAGTGCGTTCTGTCTTGTGGTGGTTGCGGCGGTGTTGCGGGCGGATCACCTCTATCCAATGGCGGGTATCCTTATCACGCTTCCTGCCGTCTCCTATCTCATGGGGTGGTGGTCGTTGCGGCATCTCCGGTTTCGACGGGAACTGCCCTCGCTTGCCTGGGAGGGCGAAGAAACGCAGATTATCTACTCCGTCACCAATCCCACGAAAATTTCTCGATTCTTCCTCACCATTCGCGAACAGGTTCCCGGCTGGATGCAGTTTGTTGACCCGGAGCCACCACTCTTTAATGTGACGGCTCAGGACGAAACTCGTGTCGCACAGCGTCTTGTCTTTCGGAGGCGGGGCGTCTACCGGGTTGCCTCCTTCGATGTTTCGGCACTCGATCCACTCGGTGTGTTCGCATTTTCCCAACGGGTTAAATCGGGCGGAGAGCAGGTTGTTTTCCCGATGCCTCGCCACCTTGAATCGTTGCCGCTCACTGCCACCGAAAAAAACGGGTGGCAGGAGTGGACGGCTTCGGCATTGAATGGTCAAAGTGTTTCGCCGGACGGTGTGCGCGAATACCGACAGGGCGACTCGTTGCGGCGCGTTCACTGGCGGCAGACAGCGCGAACAGGACGGATGAGCGTCATTGAGTTCGAGGAGGAACAGAGCGTTACCCTGCGTGTTATTCTCGATGTGAGCCGGATTGTGGTGGGCACGGACGAAATTGATTCGCCTTTGGAGTATTTGATTCGGTTTGCGGCGTCCGCCCTCTATCTCGCGACAAAGCAAAGTGCCTCTGCGTCCCTGCGGCTTTCCGGGGCAATCACCGAGGGTCAAGACGAACTGCAATCGCTCGCCGCTTTCTCAGGGAGGGGTGAGACCCACCTTTACGAAATGCTTCAGGTGCTGGCGCGTGTCGAAGTAGGGCAGAAAAGCGAATTGATCGCCGCCCTCGACTCCGAAGCCGTAGAAAGTCACCTCTCCGCTTCGCTTCTTTTGCTTACGACGCATCTGGAGGAGGAAACGGTAGAAACGCTGATACGTCTCAAACAGGGAGGACTCAGCGTTCATTTGATTTATTGCGATCCTGCAACTTTTCCGCAAAGTGTACGCCGCCTTAAAACAGCGAATAACGATCCTTCACTGGCACGTCTGGGTGCGGCGGGGATCGAGTGTTTTCTGCTGAAATTTTCAACAGGTGGTGAGTTGTTCCCGGAGCGAATTGGAGAAATAGTGAATGTCTGACCTTGAAAACAGCACAGGCGAAATAAGAGCGAGTTTGATCAAATCGGGGGGGATTTTGCCCTCTCTGACCGAAGAAGAGCGTAAGCGAAAGCCCTCCCTCTGGCTTTACATCGCCAGTCTTGTCGCTACATTTGCCACGCTTTATGTGACAAATTACAATTCTGAAGCGGAGTCCTTTCGTAACCTGACTTACGGTGTGGCAATCATTGGGTATGCTCTCAGTTACTACATAAGATGGAGCCATCTTTCACTCAAAGCCATTCAGGTTCCGTTGATAATCTGTTTATGCTTGATTGTTGTGGCAGTATTCTCAAGCGAGAGCGGAATGAGAACTTTCATTCCTGAAGAGTTTGTGAGAGACCGTCAGCGTATGCCGCACCTCTTTTTTCTCTGGCTGATGCTTGGGCTAACGTTTACGCTGACAACGGACGCGGCACTGCTTTTCCTTTGTGTTCCCTGTGTGGCTTTGATCGCGCTGATCACGACCCTCACGCCTGATACGGAGGTTTATTACGCCTTCCTTGCTTTTGTCGGTGCGACGACATTTCTGATGATCCATGAGAATTATTTGCGGAGTCGGTCAGAGAGCGTACTTGGAAGAACCTCAAAACAGGAAAAAAGCCTTTTTCACGGGCAGGCGCAAATGGCTTTTGTCTGCGTGCTTGGCTCACTCTTTCTGGCGCAGTTCGTTTCGATCCCGTTGCGCCTGTTTGGACACGCCGTTTCCGCCTCCACCAATTTCAACAGCGTTGCTTCGCAGGTGCAACAAAATGTTCAGAAGACGCTTGGCAACAAGCAGATCGGTGAACAGGATAAAGTCGAAATCGCAACGGGTCCTGTTTCCGCTACGAATATCGTTCTTATGGAGGTCACTTCGCCTGTGGAAGCCTACTGGCGAGGAACGTCCTTCGATGCGTATGACGGGCGAAAATTTTATCACTCAACCGGCTCCCCCGCAACTCTCAAGCCGTTGGAGGTCACAACCCCCACCGTTGGAGGTGGATACACGGACGCAACGAGTTTGCGGAGTTATAGCACCCGTACGATGTCGGACTATGTTTTGCCTCATCTTTCCACCAATCTGTACGCTGAAGAGATGATTCACAGTAGCGAAGTCGTCCAGAAGTTCAGAATTCTGGGGGGCAGTTTCACGCAGGTCTACGGGGCGGGAGTCATTGAAAAATTAAATATCGGCTTTCGCTCTCTGAGTCTCGGAATGGGAGGCGGCATCGGAACCTTTGAGAGTGTACCGATCAACGCCGAATATGGGGTGACTTCCCGCATTGCAGACTCCTCGCCTGAAACGCTCCGTAACGCTTCTAATGATCGTGATCAAATTCCGCTCAGCGTCTCTTATCCTTACCTGGGTGTGGGGGCGCGTCTCAACACGCTGGAACAGTACGTTGCTAAGGAAACCGCCGGATTAACGACCAACTACGACAAAGTGATTGCTCTAAAGAAAGCCATTGCCCGCGATTGCAAGTACAGTTTGCAAGCACCAAAGGCTCCCCCCGAAAGCGATGTCGTCGAGAACTTCCTCCTTACTTCTAAAGTGGGGTATTGCGATAGTTTTGGGGCGGCACTCACGATTTTGTGCCGCTACGCAGACATTCCGGCGCGTCTTGTCTCAGGGTTTCTGCCCGGAATGCAAGGCAACAAGGGAACCTATCAGGTCAGAGATCGAGACAAGCACCTCTGGACGGAGGTTTTCTTCCCGAAGGTCGGGTGGGTGACTTTCGATGCAACCGAGGGATCGGACGACATTTCCGATTATAATTTGGGGGCGCAAAAAGCGAACGGTGGTTTCTTCGCCTGGTTACGCTCACAGAATCTGCTCACCTTTGGTATTTTCTCACTCATTGGGTTGCTGAGCCTCGTACTTTTCATGAATGAAGTTCTACCCCGCATCAAAAGCCGCAATCCGGCAAAGGTAGAGCAACTCGTTTCGCCTAATCTCGCGATCACAAAGGCGTACCGGAAATTAGGCAGGGTGCTGGAAAAGCGAGGTGTTGTGCGTGAGGTCAGCCTGACTTATGACGAGTACGCCCTGAGAGTTTCGGAGCGTCTCGGTCTTTCTTCTCCTGAGTTTGTGGCACGTTTCCTGCTTTTCACGGAGGGCGTCAATCGTTATCGCTACAGTAATGAAGTTGCGGATCGTGCCACGATTGAACATTATCAAAAGGAGGCCTCAGAACTGGCGACACTTCTCAAGACTCAGAGCAAATCTCTGATCTCTCCGGTTCTGGAAACGGGTGCCTGATGGAAATCAGTTATCGAAGCGGTGGAAACTCCGCCCTGTGGAGCGGTGGAGTCCAACGAGTTTATCTTTTTTTCGGAGAGGAAGACCGTCTCAAGTACGAAGCCGTTGAAGCGCTGATCGCCTATGCCGTCGAGAAAGAAAATCAGGATTTCGATCTTGAGAGACTGGACGCCTCTACCGCAGGAGCGGACACAATTCTCTCTTCCGCAGGGCAAATCCCCTTTATGGCGACTAAAAGAGTCACGCTGGTGCGAGGCATGGAGGGCTGGCGTGACCGCAACAAACAGGGCGAGTGCGAACGTCTCGCGGAAGGGATTGCAAAATTAGGCGATACGGCTTGCTTGATTCTAGTAGCGGCGGCGGAAGAAGAAGAGGGGAAGCGCAAAACCGCTGTTACTGTGAAACTGGATAACGCCGCAAAGAAATTTGGCGCAGTGGTAATCTGTGAGGGACTGAAAGGAGAGGCTCTTGCAAAGTGGGTTTCGGAGCGAGTACGACATTACGGCAAGAAAATCACCCCGGCGGCTTCCCTGAAACTGGTGCAAGCCGCCGGGGAAGAGATGACCCTGCTGGAAAACGAAATCCTTAAACTCGTCTGTTATATGGGGGAGGACGCTCAAATTGATGAACGCGCCGTCTCCGAAGTTACTTCCACCTCTCCCGAAGATGAGTTTTTTGCGACGGTTGACGCAATCTGCAAAAAGCAAACCGACCTCTCTCTGAAGTTGCTGGCTGAGTTGCACCGCTACGATCCCAAGCCGCAAGCCGTTGCCGGAAAACTACTGGCATTGATTGGGCGTCAGTTTCGGATGCTGTGGCAGGCAAAATTTCTTTCAGGAAAGCGGGTTCCGCCACGCTCCGTAAGGCAACTGCCGCCCGAACTCGCCTCCGAACTTCCCACCGAAAGCAATATCGTACAACTTGCGTTTAAGGCGGGGGACCTTTTTACGATGTCCGAGAAGTTTTCCTGGGACAGTTTGACCCGCGCCTTTGAGTTGCTTCTCTTTTGCGATCTCGCGAACAAGGGAAACACAACGGACGAGGTGAGTATCTTCGGAAACGATCCCACAATCAATCTTCAACTGTTGGTCGTCGCCATTTCCGCCTTAAGATAACTTGCTCTACAAACGATAAAAACCCCGTTTTACCCAAGAGTAAGACGGGGTTGAAATTGATCTGCTCTGTGCAGGTAGAAAACGAAAGCCCTTAAGCAGTGACTGCGAGAGTGGCTTGATGAGCCTTTTTCATCAGACGTGACTTGCGCCGTGATGCCTGATTGCGATGAATAATTCCGCGTTCTGCGGTCTTATCAATTGCCTTGCACGCCAGACGCACGGCTTCGGCGGTTTCTGCCGTTGCAACCGTCGGAGCGTCCACCGCTGTTTTTGCCTTCTTGATGAAAGTCTTCATCGCAGATTTAGCAGAGATATTACGCAAATGATTTTTGCGAGATTTGATGACGTCCTTTTTGACGGACTTGATATTCGGCACGAAACCACCTCCTGAGAATGTTCAATTATACCCTCTCCCGCCCCTTTTAGCAAGAGCGAGATCAGAAAAGAATAAGGGAGTAAGTTTTAGGGGTTATCCGTCTGGGATTAGGAAAATATTGTTAAGTCCAATTGCATCTGCTCCCCTCTCCCGGATTTTGGGGGAGGGCTGATCGGACAAAATCCGGGTGGGGGCTTTCATCTCAACACTTCATGCTTAACCCTTAACACTTTCTCTCCCTTTTAGCGGGTATCCTTTCTGTATGACAGAAGCACTTTTGACCTTGACCGACTTGAAAAAACAGTTTCCCGTTTCCCGGCGAGACGGCTGGCGAATGAAACGTGAACTCGTTCGAGCGGTGGACGGGGTGACAATTACGGTAGGAGTGGGAGAAACCGTCGGGCTTGTCGGCGAGTCCGGTTGCGGGAAAAGCACGGTGGGGCGCGTGGCACTCAGGCTGATCGAGCCTACTGCGGGAGGCATCCATTTCGGAGCCACCGATGTTTGCGCTCTCAGTCCCGAAGCCCTGCGTCGCTTACGCCGGGAAATGAACCTCGTGTTTCAAGACCCCTTTGCTTCGCTCAATCCGCGAATGTTGATCGGCGACATCATCACCGAACCCCTACAAGCGCATGGCGAAACCCTCACTCGTGAGCAACGAATGACACGCGCCGGAACCTTGTTGAAACAAGTCGGCTTGCGTGAGGAGTTTGTGTCTCGCTTTCCGCATGAATTTTCCGGGGGGCAACGCCAGCGCATCGGGATTGCCCGTGCCATTGCCACCGACCCTAAACTTCTTGTGTTGGACGAGCCGATTTCCGCTCTCGACATCTCAATCCGAGCGCAAATTCTGAATCTGCTCGAAGATTTACAGCGAGAACGCGGATTATCCTACTTATTTATCGCACACGATTTAAGCGTGGTTCGCCACACCTGCCACCGTGTTTACGTGATGTACTTGGGCGCAATTATGGAAGAGGGAACTTCGGACGACGTGTTTCTTTCCCCGAAACACCCCTACACAAAGGCATTGCTCGAAGCGGTTCCCGTTCCCGACCCGGACACAAAACGAGAACGCATTTTGCTGGAAGGCGACCTGCCTTCTCCTGTAGATATTCCTTCCGGCTGTCGGTTTCGAACCCGTTGCCCGATCTCTCAAAAGATTTGTGCGGAGGAAGTGCCGCTTTTAAGGGAACTGTCTTCCGGTCATCGTGCTGCCTGTCATTTCGCAGAGTGAGCAAAAATAAGGCGTTCCTGGCATTGTTTGCCGGGAACACCTATTTTCCTGTTTTGCACATCCATCCTTCGGGGTTGGGAAGGGGAACAAAACCCTCTTCCGCATAAACAGGGTGAGCGTCTCGCGTCACCAGAAGCCATCGGTTGACCTGATGTTCCGGGTGATCAATGGCAAATCGTACCAGTGATTTGCCCAGTCCTTTTCCCCGGTGTGATTCTTCCACAAACACATCGCACAGGTAGGCGAAGCGGGTGCAATCCGAGATGACCCGTAAATAGCCGACCTGCTCTTCTCTCCGATAAGCCCCCACCACAAGTGACGAATGTTGAGCCGCTCTTTTCACGAGCTCCAAAGTTGTATTCGTGTGCCAGTAGGTTTCGCTGAGCCACCCAAATACGCGCTCAAAGTCAAGACGTTCCCGCTTATCGTCAATCGCATACTCGCCGAAAAGTGTTCTCATCAGGGATTCTGAACAGAAGGTGTTGTAGGCATCATCTGACCGGGTTGAAGAGCGGGAGCCACACCAGGAGCCGTTGGATTGGTTGGCTTCGGAACAATTTTTACGGGGCGTCGTTTCGTCCCCACCAGGATAACCGAAGGAAACGGGCGGTAATAGTCACGGGAAACCAGTTCACGCTTAACGACTTTTCCGTTTTCCTTGATCACACGATAAACCGTCACACGATGCCCCGAATGTCCCCCGTCCTTTACTCGACTACGCCCGACAAAAAGCGAAGGATCACGTATCATCTCCGAATCATGGGGCAGAGTGGCGAGATTGGTGCGTTCTACCGTAATGTTTTGTCCGGGCTTTTTCTCGCCGAGAAGACGGAAATTAAGGCGTCCGCCCCGTGAAGATGAAGCGATATAAAGCGGCTTGCTCGTACTGTTCTGAAACTTAAAATCTATGGCACCGTCTACCACCGTTGCATCACAACCTGCGGGAAGATAATGAACCGGAAACGCATGGTGCGAACGAGTGATTACCTTGAGATTCGAGCGCAAGACGGCATTGTACAGCGTTGACGAAACCTGACAAATGCCTCCCCCAATTCCCGGAACCAGTTCGCCTTTGACGATTACGGGCGCTTCGAGAAAACCCGCTCGCTGACTGCGAGGCCCAACGATCTGATTATAAGAGAAAATATCTCCGGGTGCAATGAGCGTTCCGTTGATTTTTCCGGTGGCAAGAGCGATATTGCTTCCCCGGCTTCCGCCCGTTCCTCCAAAGTGTGTCGTGAAACTACTGATCTCTTTCAGGTCTTTCAAGGCTACCGCCGTAATTTTCGGCGTGACGACGCTGAGTGCCAGAGTGACTTCGACAGGCGTTTGAGGCGTCGGTTTTTGTGGAACGGAGTTTTGCGGAGGCGTTTGCGGTACGACTTCCCCGGAAGATAAAGGCGTTTCGGGTGGAGAGACTACGGGCTGAGGAGTCGCCTCGTCCTGTGCGAATTTCGCCAATTGCGTTTTCCATGCGAGAGCGATTGCCTCTTCGTTCGCTTTTTCGTCGAGTTTTAGCCCTGTTCTTTCCTTACGGATCGTGAAGCCGCTTTTGGTAAAACCCGTGATCGTTGCGTTTTTGGCGCGACGATTCGTATCCCTCGCCACTTGCTTTTTAAGGTAGGCACGCAATTTTGTAAGATCAACGGTAGGAAGCGGAGTCACGGTTGTTGCTTGACCACGCCCGAAAAAGCCGGCCAGCCTTGTCATGGGTCCGTTATTCTCAGATTGTGCAAGAAGTGCTTTTACGGTTGCGGGAATGTCCACGCTCAAACCGAGTTTCCCGGCAGGAGGAGTATACGTGCGTGTGATCTTAGTCTCAGGGGCGAAACTCAGCCGAACCGGAGTTTTCTTCCATTTCTCGGCAAGGGCAGTCAGTTGTTTTGTCGTTTCCTCAGAGGATTGACTTCCCGCATTCTGTCCTGCAAGTCTCAAACTGGAAGGCGACGTGCCGTGAGGCTGACGTGAGGACGCCGCGAAAATACCGATCCCCGCCCCCAATAAGACAATGGGAAGAGCGACAAAAAGCAATTTTGGCTGGGAGCGTTTTCGAGATTTTTGGAGAGGAAGTGGACTGACTGACATTTTCGTTTGTGGAGTACTCATTTCGCGGACGGCTCGGCTTCTTTCTGATAGCGCAACATCGCTCCCGATGCTTCTACTCTGCGGAGAAGGTGTTCCAGTTTTTCGGTATGCTGTTCTAGCAACTCGATTCGCTGTCGCATTTCTCGAATCGAACTATCTTGCGGGTCACTCGTATTGATTTGATTGTCCATGACGCCGCAAGGTTCACATTTTTTTTCTTCGATTTTGTGCCCTTCACGACGCACAATCCGCCCGGGAATTCCCACAACGGTACAATCGGCGGGAATGTCCTTGTTGACAACTGCATTGGCTCCAATTTTACAATTGTCACCAATCGTGACAGGTCCTAAAATCTTTGCGCCCATGCCGATCAAAACGCCGTTTCCAATGGTAGGATGTCGCTTGATCTTCTGGAGGGCGGTTCCACCAAGAGTGACCTGGTGATAAAGCAAAACGTCATCACCGACCTCGGCGGTTTCACCGATTACGATGCCCATGCCATGATCAATGAAGAAACGCCGTCCGATTTTGGCACCGGGATGAATCTCGATTCCTGTCAGAAAGCGGCTGACATGAGAGAGAATTCTCGCTGTCGAATGAAAATGTCGTTTCCAGAGCCAATGCGAAATTCGGTGGAACCAGAGGCTATGAAGCCCCGGATAGGTTAAAACCTCCAGCACATTTCGCGCTGCCGGGTCTTTCTGAAAAACGGTCTGTATGTCTTCACGTATGCCTGAGAACACGCTCATCTCTCTCTATATCAAACTCTCTGTCAAAAAAGTACATGGAAATTTCTTACTTAGGAAAAAAGACGCTACCGAGCGACCTTTCGTTCCTTCGCTTAGTTCGATAGCCATCTATTAGTGTAGCATAACAGAAGAGTTTTTTGTAAAAATTTCATTTTGTGTGCATAAAATGCAACTGACGCGGGTGAGGTCAGACCGCCATTCCGCCGTCTACCGTCAATCCCGATCCCGTGACAAACGAAGCTTCATCGGAAACAAGGTAAAGCGCGGCATAGGCGACATCGGAGGGAGTTCCAAGACGACCTACGGGCTGACGGCTCTCAAAGGCTTTTCGTGCCGCCGCAGGATCAGGAGAAGCCTCAATGCGATCACGAAGGGAGGGCGTTTCAATAGTAGCGGGCGCAAGATAAACGCACCGAATTCCCTCTTTTGCGTGATCGAGTGCGACGGCACGGGTCAAGCCAATCACCCCGCCCTTTGCTGCCGAATACACGGCACGATCCACAATTCCCATCATCCCCGCAACCGAAGCCATGTTCAGGATAACGCCACCGCCCGATGCCCGAAGAAGCGGGATTCCATATTTGCAACCGAGGAAAACGCTCGTGAGGGTTGTTCCAATCTGCGCGTTCCAATCCTCCTCCGAGGAATCTTCGACACGTCCCTGCACCACAATTCCTGCGTTATTAAAAAGGATATGCAACGCACCGAAAGCCTCTTGAGTGCTCTGGAACATTGCCCTGACACTGGCGGAACTCGCCACGTCCGCGATTACGGAGAGTGCTTTTCCACCTTCTGCTTCAATGAGTTTCACGGTCTCTGTGGCGGTTTCCGCATTTCTGTCCACGACCACAACCGACGCACCCTCCTTTGCAAAAAGTCGTGCCGTTTCCTGTCCAATCCCTGCGCCCGCCCCGGTGATCAGTGCCACCTTACCCGCTAATTTCATGTCGGCTCCTTTGTTTTTGTCCACAAATTAATAGAAAAACTGTCTTTGATTAGATCGGAAATCCGTGTCGCTCTTTTAATCGGAGGAGAGAATCTTCGCATAGAGGGTTTCCTGTGCGTGTCGCAAATCGGCGTAAATCTGCGTTGCCTTTGGATTCGGCGTGTAGGTTTTACCGAGTTTTGCGGGGAGTGCATCAGGCGAATTAATCATACCGACGCTCTCCATTGCCAGCAACGCCGCCCCTCGACTGGTGGCTTCCGCTTCCTCCATAAGAGAGAGGGGTTCGCCGAGCGCGTCCGCAAACATTTGCGCCCAGGCAGGTGATTTTCCGAGTGCGCCGCCGGAAGCAACAATCTCCTTAACCTGCGGAAACGTGCTTTTCAGTCGCTCGTAAACAATCGTAAAGCGAACCGCAACCGCCTCTAGCACCGCCTGTGTGATTTCAAGCGGAGTCGTGTCGAGGTTCATTCCGATGAGAGCGGCTTTCGCGTTTGGATTCCAGTTCGGGCTACGCTCTCCCGCAAGAAAAGGCAAGAAGGTGATGCCGTGCGTTCCCGGTTCCATTTTCTCCAGTTGCAACTCCAACTCCTCCCACTCAGGAAGAAGAAATGTTTTTGCTAGCCACGCATAGACGTTGCCGCCGTCACTGAAAGCACCGCCGAGCAAAGGGCGTTTTGCGTCTACCCGATAACGCCACAGACCCGCCGGAATCTCGTGAATATCTTCGTCACGACAAACCGCTCGCATGGCTCCCGACGTACCCAGGTTAATACAAAAACGAGTTGGGTCTGTGCCGCCGCTTCCGATGTTGCCACAGGCTCCGTCTCCGATTGCCGGGAGAAACGGAACGTCTTTTAAGCAACTCCACCGTGTCGCATACTCCGAAACAAGCCCCATTGAACTCTCATAACCACTAAGAACAATCTCAGGCAAATGATCTTCGGTGAGAGCGAGTGCCGTCAGAATTTCGGTGTCCCATTTGCAGGATTGCTGATTCATCAGTCCGGTTCCGCTCGCCATCGAAACGGAAGTCAAAGGCTTTTTCGATCCGAACCACCGTGAAAAGAGAAAGTCGCAGGGAGACACCCAGGTCGCCACATTTCGGAAGAGGTCGGGTTGCGTGTCCCGGAGCCAGAGCAAACGCGCCGGATAATAGGAGGGGTGGGGCATACATCCGGTGCGCTGATGCATGGATTCGGTGTCATAGAGTTTCGCGAGTTCGAGGGCATAGGGAGCGGGGCGCGTGTCTGCCCACGAGTACAAAGGAGTGACGGCACTCAGGTGACCGGGGGCAACGCCGACGCAGGAATGCCAGAAAGAAGTGACTCCCACTGCCGCAACTTCGATTTTATGAGCGATAAGATAGGCGTGTGCCTTGTCCAATACCTCTTCGATGATGCCCTGCAAACGCGCCATCGCTATTGAAACACCGCCGCTGTAATCGGTATCCATGTGGTAGGAGATTTGCACACGGG
>JACMPS010000408.1 GCA_014377395.1 Chthonomonadaceae bacterium | reverse complement strand
GGGCAACTCGCTGACTTGATTGGACGGGTGATCCCCCGTGCCACACAGAGCAAGGATATTAACCCGGCTACCCGCAGTTTTCAGGCGTTACGCATCGAAGTCAACGGCGAACTCGACGAACTGAAGGCGGGACTTGCCGCCGGGGTTAAAAGGTTGAAACCAGGAGGGCGCATCGTTCTGCTTTCGTATCACTCGCTGGAAGACCGGATCGTGAAGCAGTTTTTCATGGAGGAAGCGGGGCGCACTCCAAACCCTTCCGGCATGAGTCCCGCCATTTTCGCCGTGCCGCAAACCGTACCGCGCCTGAACTTACTGACGCGCAAACCGGTTCCCCCCGGCGAAGAAGAGATTTACCGTAACCCACGCGCCCGAAGCGCCCGCCTGAGAGCCGCACTAAAACCGAAGGAGGAAACCGATGCTACAAACCGCTAACGCCTTGCGAAGACCTGAACCCACCCCACTTCCGTCACAAAGCCCCCCCACAACGCTTACCTCCCTGCGGAGTGCGCGACAGAAGGCACAAACTTACTGGCTCCGGCTGACGGGGATGATGGCGATTGCTTTTGGAGTGGTAGGGATGATCTACATTTTTGGACATTACCAGTTAGCCCGCGAAAGTTTCCGTCAGAACGCCCTGCGTCAGACAATGATGTTGGAAAAGAACAACCTTCACGAAGCGAATCTGGCACGAGGCACCGGGATGAACGCCGCGACGATCCAGCAAAAAGCGCAGGTAGTAGGGATGCTCCCCGGCAATGAAAAAGAGACGGTGTACTTGCCTTAGCGATAGAAAAGTGTGAGTGAGGGGAGGTGGAAATGGCTGGTCGAGGAACCGTTCCCGGCGAAACCGTGAAGCATCGCGTTCGCTATTCATTCGGCATGATTGCAAGTCTTTATGGCTTGCTTGTGCTACGGATGCTTTACGTGCAGGGTGTGCAGGGGGATCGCCTCAAGGCGGAAGCGGAAGACAATCGCAAGCACACCGTCACGCTCGCCGCGCACCGGGGTTCAATCCTCGACAGAAATCTGCGTCCTCTCGCTCAGAGTCGCTACACGGGTGCGGTTGGATTCGATCCGCTCACCCTTGTGACCGAAAGCGGAGACCCTCGAAAAGCGGCGATGTTCGAAAAGCGCCTTAAGCGCACCGCTGAGGTAGGAGCGCGTCTTCTCAGTTCCACACCCGAAGAAATGCGCCGCGTTTTGCTCACCGAGCGAGACCATTACCGTACCGAACTCGCCATTCGTCAAGCCACGCACCCCGGCGAAACGCAAACTCCCACCCTCACACGCGCCGACAGAAAAGGGCTGAATCGCTTTGTGATTTTGCGGGAAAACGTTTCGCTTGAGGTGGCACAGCGTGTTCGAGCCGCCGGATTGATGAGCATTGGTGTGCAAGATGATACCACTCGTTCTTATCCGAATGGGCGTGATGTCGCGCAGATCGTGGGTTTAAATCCCGGTGGCGGCGATAAGTCACTCAATGGATTGGAGCGTTCCCAGGCAAAGTGGCTTGACGGCATTCCCGGCAAAGCCGTTTCCGAAATGGACAAGACAGGGCGACCTCTGCCCGACACGCGCCACGTACTCAAGCAAGCCCGCGAAGGGTACGACGTGGTAACTACTCTGGACGCTGACATTCAGCACTTAGTATGTCAGGAAGCCGCCGAAGTTTACCGCAAGTATTCGCCCGCCGGAGTTTCGATTATTGTGGTGGAGCCACAAACGGGTGACATTCTCGCGATGTCGGGAATGCCCGATTATGACCCGGAAACCTTTTTGAATGACCCGGTTTATCGCAATGAAAGCGTGAAGTCGGGTGTGCTTAATGCGTCCTGTCTCACGCACCTGTTCGAACCCGGCTCCACCATGAAAGCAATCACGATTGCCGCCGCTCTCGATCAGAAGGTGATTTCACCGGAACGCTACTTCAATTGTCCCGGCGTGATCACGGTAGACAAACGCGCTCTGAGATGCGACAAACACGGTGGTACGGGCGTGCATGGAAGCCTGAATTTCGAGGGGATTTTGCGACAGTCCTGCAACATTGGCTCTGCGAAGATCGGCATGGAAATGGGTGCTACCCGACTTTATAAAGGCTTTGAGAACTTCGGATTGTTTGATAAACTCGATGTGCAAATGCCGATGTTTCCGCGTGGCAGAAAGATTATGTTCCGCCCCTCCGATCCGAGAGAAATCATGCGGCAGGGCAGAATCGCCCGCGTTGCGTTCGGTCATTCGATTGGGGTGACGCCGCTCCATGTGGCGATGGCGTATGCCGCCCTCGCGAATGGGGGCAAATTGATGCAACCGCGCCTTGTGGCGGCGGTACGTGATATGGACGGCAAATTGCTGAAAACCAACGCGCCGAAAATGCTTCGTCAGGCGGTTTCTGCGGAAACGGCGGCGATTGTCGAGCGCGGACTGAGGGCGGTAGTGACGAGCGGCACGGGGAAAATTGCGGCGGTTCCCGGCTATACCATTGCTGGAAAAACCGGGACTGCAAAACTGTACAAGTCCAATGAGTTTGTCGGTTCGTTTGCAGGTTTTCTTCCTGCTTCACCCGATGTGAAGCCGCGTGTCGTGATTTATGTCATGGTAGACCGCCCAAAGGGTTCGTATTACGGTTCCGATGTGGCGGCTCCCGCCTTTCAGCACATTGCCGCACAGTTGGCGCGACACCTGCACATGGCGGAGGATGACCCGCAATCAGTGCAGTATAAGACGGCGATTGAGAAGCGGAAACTGCAAGCGCGTGGACTGGCGCATTAGGGGAAAGCCCTCACTACAAGATTTCCCGCGCACGGGTGTTTGCTCCGGTTCCGTGCGCGGTCTTGGGGTCATCCTGCCTATTATGGCTTCCCTGCCCGACAGGATGACCTCTTTTTTCTTCTCGTTCCGCCCCGGTTTTTCCTCCGAGTCTTTTCATGGGTGTCCCTTCTGGGGGGTGTTCTCTACGAGACAGCGTCACTGATACGACAGAAAATCGAAACTGAAGCGACAAAACTCGTGTTTTGTCGCTTCTTTATCGTTTGTGGTTCGCTTCTGGTTCGCTGTGACGGGGGATTTGCCCTCAGTTTGCCCTCACCCCCCCCGCCCCCTCTCCCTGCCGCCCGCCGAGACGGACTAGGGAGAGGGGGAGCAAATGCAAATGCCTCGACAGTAGAGGGAGAATAGGTGCGGGGAGACTCAAGAGGAGAGGGGGAGCAGATGCAAAGACACGCGACACGATAAGGAAAGACGATGCAGATACCTTGCCTCTCCTCTTTCCTCTGAAATCCGGCGGTAGGAAATGAATAAGAAAAGTGAGAGGCGCATCTTGGATCAGGAATAGATCAAGAAAAGAAGGGCGTCAACCTGGAAGTGTTCACCGAGATTTCTTCACCGGACTCCCCCTCTCCCTAGCACGACCCTTGGGGCGGCAGGGAGAGGGGGTTGGGGGTGAGGGCTCTCCACGCAGGAATTCCGCTTTCCTCTCACGCAATGGAGGGTAGCCATATCAGCCTTTCAGACCGACAAAAGTCTAACCTCAATGAACACACGCACCAAATCCCTCGCCAATGACCTGCGCTCTCTCAACAAACACCGCCGTGAGTTCGCATTGGATCGTATCCGTATCTTGCCGGAAGAAGAGGCGATTGATACTCTGATCACGTTGATGAAGATAGGGATTGCTCAGCGTAATCCGATCTGGACGGGATTGGCTCGGGCTGTTCTTGCGACGCTTCCGTTCCTGTTTTTTATGCTTTTTGCCTGCGAATTTTCACCCATTTACGGATTTGTTAATGTGTTACCAGTGTATGCAATGATTGTAGCAACTGGGCTTGCCGTCTGGCTTACAGGGCAGGTTGGCGAAATGAAAGTATGGGCTACGCCGCTCCTCTCAGAGTATTCGGACGCACGCTTGTTGACGCCGTGCCTGACGGAGTGGAAATCGAGCAAAGGAGAAAAGCGTGTAAACCTGCTGAATGGGCTTGTGCAGAACCTGCCCCTACTTACGCCCGAAGTCGCGGCGGGCATGACAACGGAGAACCGCAAGCAACTGCGCGAATTGGTGCGCGTCGAAAGCCCCGACTTGCAACGGGCGACGCTGGCGGCATTGCTCTGCATTGAGGACACAGGTGCGATCCCCTACGTTGAGGCGTTTCTCAAGAAAAAGAGAAGCAATCCTTTGCAGGAGGCGGGGGAGGTGTGCCTGAGTGGACTACTGGAACTGAAACGTCGAGAGAATGACCGTGAGGTGTTGCTGAGGGCGTCGGTGGAGGAGAACGGCAAAGAGATTTTGTTGCGCCCCGCCACCTCCCATAGTGACAAGGACGAACAACAACTGCTAAGACCCGGAGACAAAGCGGAGTAGAGCAAACCCCTGTCCCCCTCACAAACCTCCCTCTAGAGGTCTGTAAAACTTCCCTATTCCCCCTCTCCCCCATAAGCCTGAGCGAGTGGCAGGAAGAGAGTGAGTGGACGAGAGGGAGGTAAGGGCATCTTCCCACAATCGGAGAGAGCAACGGGAAAATACGTTTACATACCGAGCAAGCCGGACAATCCCGCAGAACCTTCGGCGTC
>JACMPS010000035.1 GCA_014377395.1 Chthonomonadaceae bacterium | reverse complement strand
TTTACGCGACAGTTCCAGAAGGGCAATATCGCCCCGTTCCTTCACGTCTGCGATAATGTCGCGAACAATCGCCTCTACTTTTGGGTTGTCCTGTAAATTGGTTCGGGTCACGGCTTTTGCGGCGACCCTGTAGCCGTCTCGCTCGACACTAATAAAACGCACGAAATTCACTTCCTTTCCTGTCTCACAAACACTTTTTCCTGATTTCCAAACACTTTACGATGATTTTCAAGCCGAGAAGAGTATACGACACAGCGAGAGGGCAAGTCAAATCGCTAAGGTCTGAACAGAGTCGAAAAGAACTGGCTTTACCCTTGCCTTCCCTTATTTCCGAGTTTCACCACTTAATCTTTGCTATCGGTGCTAATCTGTGGATCATCACGCACTCTGTCTTCGCCCCTCTGCGGTATAATGAAACCCTAATTTCGACCCGACCGAGGAGACCGCAATGGCGTTGACGATTTTCAACACGATGACCCGCCGAAAAGAAGTGTTTGTGCCACTGGAAGAGGGCAAGGCAAGTCTTTATTGTTGCGGGCTGACGGTCTACAATTATGCCCATGTCGGCAACCTGCGAACCTATGTTTTCGAGGACATCTTGCGGCGAGTTTTGCGCTTTAACGGCTATGCGGTCTTGCACGTCCAGAACGTCACTGACGTAGGACACATGACCTCCGACGGAGACGCGGGCGAAGACAAAATGCAGAAAGCCTCTGAGCGTGAAAGCAAATCCCCCTGGGAAATCGCCCGTTTTTACGAAGAAGCGGCAGTCAGGGATTACAAGCGGCTCAACATCGAGATTCCCGAAGTCATGCCCCGTGCCACCGAGCATATCGTCGAAATGATCGAGATCATCGAGCGACTGGAAAAGCGCGGCTACACCTACACCACCCCTGAAGCGGTTTACTTCGATACCGCGAAATTTCCTGATTATGGAAAAATGGCGCAACTCCGACTGGAAAGCCAGCGCACAGAACGCGACGACGTGATTCTCGATGAGACAAAACGAAACCCCTCTGATTTCGTCTTATGGTTTCTGAACAAGCCCACACACCTGATGCAGTGGAGTTCGCCCTGGGGAGCGGGGTATCCGGGTTGGCACATCGAATGTTCCGCCATGTCCATGAAATATCTCGGTGAAACATTCGACATTCACTGCGGCGGCGTGGATCATATTCCGGTTCATCACACCAACGAAATTGCACAAAGTGAATGTGCCACCGGGCATCTTTTCGTGCGATACTGGATGCACGGCGAGTTTCTGTTGATGGGCGGCGGCAAAATGAGTAAGTCCAAACTTCTCGAAATGAAAGAGGAAGAGCGTCCGCCCTCAACCTTACAGGAATTGATAGATCGGGGCTACGATCCCCTCGCTTATCGCTATCTCTGCCTTCAAGCGCATTACCGCTCCGAGCAAAATTTCACGGTGGAATCACTCGAAGCCGCCTCGACGGGGCTCCGCAAAATCTACGCAACCGATCCCTCCCGTGACACCCTCGCGGACGATGCAGAAGCCTACGCCGTTGCCCGACAACGTGTTCTGGACGCCATGAATGACGACCTCGCCATGCCGCAAGTTGTGGGGATTCTTAATTCTTACGGCTCTTACCGTTTGTGGATCGAGTTCGACGCGGTGCTGGGTCTTGACATTGCTCTTAGAACGCAACGTGCTGAGGAGGTACTTCCGACTTCGGTGCAGAATTTAATCGAGGCGAGAAACGCCGCCCGTGCCGCCAAAAACTGGAGTGAGTCGGATGCGTTGCGAGTGGGCTTGATCGAGCTCGGTTATGATGTGGCGGACAGTCCACAGGGAACCACCGTCAAGCGACGTTTGCTCTAAAGCAATCAAATGACTCATCTTACACACTGGCTCTTTGCCGGGAGTTTTCAACTCCCGGAGGAGAGTCAGTGCGTCAATCAAAGTAATCGCCCTCGGCGAATTTACTCTGCCAAATCTGAATTCGATTGTTGTCACGATAACTCCGATTACCCGTTTTCTGAAAATCTGATTCTCAACAAACCCTTTCGCACAGGTGATTTTACAAGGACTATGACAACGAAGCCCAAACCACTGATTTTGCTTCCGCTCCTTTTGAGCCTTTCCTTTAGCCGCAACTTTGCCCCGTCCGCCTGCGCCAATGATGTCGACACGCTCTCAAGCGTCTCAAAATCAAGTCGGGACGTGATTCGTCTTTTTCGGGACGAGATACAGGATGCGACCACAAAGATGAAGTGGCGTGGCGAACGCCTTTCGGAAGACACGATTTACGCGGCAGCACTCACCGGGCTTTCGTGGCAGAGCGCGTGGGGCAAAAACCCGCTTTTTTCAATGCAATGGGGTGATCTCAAAAAAGCGGAGCCAAAAGGCAAGCGACGTAAGCCACAGGAAACCGAAAAGTTGATCGCTTCGGTTCAGCAACGCGAGTATAACGGAGACGCAAAAGGCGCGGTTATGCTGGCGGAAGCAAACTTTGCACCGCTTGAAATCGCATTGAATCCCACGCTGAAAACCTCGGTAGGCGGGGCATTGAAGAAAATGCAGGAACCGGAACGCGCCTTTGAGATTTACGCGGCTCCTTTCGATCCCGGCAAAAAAAGCACGAACGCCCCCGAACTGAACCGGGAGTTTCGCCTGACGGCTTTCGATCTGGCAAGACGCACCGCCCTTCGTCGTGAAGACAATTCCGAAGAATACAAACGGCAAGCAATCGCGTTTGCGCTGTCCCTGTTGCTTCAACCCGACACCGAAAATCGGCTTCTCGATACTGAACTTGTGGCTTATCTGGAACGTGAGGGCGTAGACCTGGACCGCGTGGCACTCGGAATTTTGCAAGCGCCCTCCGGCTTGCCGGGACTGCCCCAATACGCCTACGTTGCCTCCGACTTACTGCTTTTAAGGGCGACTCCACGATTGCTTCCCTACCTCATGCACCTTGCACAAAGCAATGATGTTCACATCAGAAGTCGCTCCGTCGTGGCACTTGCAACCGTCGCTTATCAGCGACAACGCAACGATGCACCGGGCTGGTCGAAAAAACTAACCTTGAACGAATTGAGAGAATACGGGCTGTCTTCGGGTGAGCGAAAGATGATCGTGCAGGAGGCAATGGAGGCGGTAAAAAGCGATAATTACCGCCTGAGAATGGCAGGGGCGCAAGCGTTGGGGTTGCTCGGTGATGAGAAAAGCGTGGCGCTTTTACAGAAACTGACGAAAGACCCGGCGTACACCCTCTCGCCACAGATCAAAGGCACAAACGTGAGGACAATCCAATTTCCGGTTCGCGCCGCCGCCTGTGCCGCCGCGTTTCGTTTCGACTTTAAGTGGAACCCCGGTGGCGGCACTTCTAGCGGGAAGGACCTCGACACACAGAAACGCGGCGGTCAAGATGTCACCAATGACCGCCGCAATTTCCGCAAAGAAATGTCTCTTCCGCTCCGCATCACTCCGCTCGACATGTACGAATTTTAGAGCGAGATCAGTCTTAATTCCTCCGCGTTACGCTTAGAAGAATTAGTGCATCAGGCATTGTTCCTCCCCCTACGCAAGGGGGAGGTTAGGAGGGGGTTGTAATTTGCCACCGTCTCCAGTCATTCACAAAGACTCCGAGGAATTCATTCCCCGGCTACAAAAGCGCGAAGTCTACCTCCGTGGACTCAGTGCAACCACACTGAATTCATGACCGCGATTGAATAAACTCGGAACGGCGTAGCAACCCTCTGCGAATTTATTCTGCCGGATTAGTTGTTTGAATCGTCACGGGTAGATGCCGCGAATGGTAGTCGCGT
>JACMPS010000034.1 GCA_014377395.1 Chthonomonadaceae bacterium | reverse complement strand
GACTTCGATCTACACGTTCACCTTTCCGGCAATCAATGGAGACGGAACAAATACGGTCAGTTGGAGTGGGGGTTGGCTCGGCTACACGCAGAATAGACAGGTGCGTTATTATTTGTCTGATTCTACCGGAAACCCCGGCGTAGCTGGAGGAACAATTCTCTGGAGAGCCACTTCCTCAAGCGTCAACGGTACGTTTGCGCCGGATGTTCTCTGGACAAAAGACAGCGCGGGCAATCCCTATTACGATAACATCGAAATTTTTCAGATTGCCCCCAATCCAAACTCTAACTCAGTGCGGATTCGAGCAAAAGGCATCGCCACTGAAGGCACAAACGTTTACGGCTTCGAGCAATCCTGGGGCGTGATGATGCGCCGCGTCAACATCTCCTCATTCTATGTTCCGCTTGTGCCGACGGCAACCTACTTGAGTAGTTCCTCCGATCCACTTGCTACCGATGCCGCTCCGATTGATCTTCAGGCTTACGATATTTTTCCCGGCGATACGATCACGCTTGAGGTTGTGGGAGACCTGCAACCCGGTGCCACCTCCAACGATGACTTTTCGGCGACACTCGGTGTGTTCAGTACGACGAGCGTTTTGCTCTCCGCCTCTACCAATCCGCGAGTGCCGGGAGCAATCGCGCCTAATTATGCCGGGGCGATCTCCGCGTACACCACTACGCACCGCAACTTCGGGAGCAATGACCTCGCACAAGACTTTTCGATCAACGGCAACAATGCCTCGGTGATGGTTCCGGCAAGAGTGCGTTATCTGTTTCTCTCGCCGAAGCGTGACTTTTTCGGGGATGGAACCGACCCGAACACGGATTACGCTGTGAGAATTTACAAATTTCAATAAGAATAACGGACAGGCGAACGACGCGCTCCAGAGCGGAAAACGGGGAAGAAAGATGAGTAGAGGAAAGCAGACGATATGCACTCGCCGGGGAAAAAGTGAGAGGGGGAGCATCGCCCTGTTTGCAATTGTGGCTCTTCTGATTTCGATGATGCTGGTTTTCGTTGTCGTAGATACTGCGATGACGACCCGGCTTTTCTCCAAACGTCTCGACAATGGAAACCGCCTTTACCTCCTGGCACACGCAGGAACGGAGTATGGGTACTGGAAATATGTCTGGCAGAGAGAAAATTTACCCTATGTGGAAAACAACCGCATCATGGGGAACGGAACCGTCACAATTAAAGTTGAGGACAACGCTTCCAACATTCCCGATACATTTAAGGTGACAGCGACCTCCAAATACGCAGGTAAAAACTTTGTCCTGACGGAAACTTATCCCTCTCGGCGTTGGTATCCAGTCAGTCTTGCACCCTATGCGAATACGCGCTACGGAAGTGCGTTTCCCTGGACACTGATGACGGGATACGCTGAGGGCAAAGTGACCTATGGCGGAGTTCCATTTTTGATCGAGAATGTAGGCGGTAATAATTGCTGGAATGCCTTCTATATGACGGGAGCCAACCCGCGTACACTGAAAATCCCCGTTAGTTTCTACTCGGTTACCGAGATTCATCTGCTCTTAAACACGTTCTGGGGAAAATCGAGTACTTCACCTCAATCCTATATTGAAGCAATGGGAACAAACGGTGCTTACTATAAAAAAGACCTGAATGGCAATGACGATGTTCGTGATTACAATTTAGGTCTTTTCACGAACAGCATCAACAATAACACCACAAAACAGGTTTACACGAATGCGCTGAACACAACGCGCCTCGACAAAATTATCCTCACGCTTCCTAATACCTTCGACAATCAAATCCTGACCTCGATTCAACTTGTGGATAATGGAAGCGATACCGGTCAACGTCTCTCACTTTTCGGGGTCACGGTTCATGCGGGAAGGTAGAAGGAATGTTTTTGTGAAGCAAAATTCAAGAACGGCGGAATAAATTCACCGCTTGCGACTTCGCCGTTCCAAGTTCATCCAATCGCGGACGTTACAGTAGCACAATCACTTTTGTTTCCAACTCTCTGAAAGCCTTATCACAAATCAGAAAAATCTTCACCTCAACACTTCTTCAGACACCCTCAAAGCAGGAAATCTGTCCCCTCCTCACGAATTTATCCGGTACACTAAAGTCAAGAGAAGACGCAGTGTGCCTGAAAAGCGTCCCTGACAAGTAATTCCGTGAGGGAAGAGGATACGAGACATGACCATGACCGCCCCCGCCGCAAAAATGAAGTTCGCGCCCTTTGCCGAAGTGTTTACTGCGCCCCCCGACCCGATTTTAGGACTCACCGAAGCATTCCGCAACGATCCCAACTTGAATAAAGTCAACCTTGGTGTGGGCGTTTACCTTAACGAAAAGGGGATTGTTCCGGTTTTAAGTTCTGTGCATGAAGCGGAAAGCAGACTTCTCACGCAGGAGACCACGAAAACTTATCTCCCGATTGACGGCGACGCAAACTACAACCGAAGGGTGCAGACGTTGCTTTTCGGGGAGAATTCCGCTCTTGTTGCGGAGGGTCGCGCCGTCACGCTCCAGGCACTCGGCGGCACGGGTGCGCTTCGTGTCGGAGCCGATTTTCTGTCGCGGTTTGCGGGGGGAGCCAGCGTTTATTTAAGCGATCCGTCGTGGGAAAACCACGCTCAGATTTTCGAGTTTGCGGGATTCGATGTGAAGCGATACCCTTACTACAACGCGGAAACTCACGCCCTTGAATTCAGTGCAATGATGACTTCACTGGAAGAAGCAAAAAGCGGAAGCATCATCGTGCTTCACGCTTGTTGCCATAACCCCACAGGAGCCGACTTAACGCAGGAACAATGGGATCAGGTCGTTTTGCTGTTTCAGAAGCGAGAGTTAATCCCGTTTCTCGATTTTGCGTATCAGGGTTTCGCAGTCGGATTGGAAGAGGACGCTTACGCCGTCCGGCTTTTTGCACAGGCACAGATTCCTTACCTGATCGCAAATTCCTTCTCCAAGTCGTTTTCACTGTACCGGGAGCGGGTTGGGGCGTTGACAATCGTTGGCACAAATGCCGAGGAAGCAAACCGAGTGCTGAGCCAGGTGAAGCGGGATGTGCGCTCGAACTACTCCAATCCGGCGGCACACGGAGCGCAAACGGTCGCGATTATTCTGGGTGATCCTGAGTTGAGGAGTTTGTGGGAGAGCGAATTGACGGGCATGAGAGAACATATTCGCACCATGCGCGTCCGGTTTGTAGAGGAACTGAAAGCGAGAGGCGTGGAGCAGGATTTCTCCTTTATCCTCCGGCAAAGCGGGATGTTCTCCTACTCCGGTCTCACAAAAGACGTTGTGTTGAAGTTGCGTGAGCAGGGCATTTACATTGTGGATAGTGGACGTGTCTGCCTCGGCGCGATCCACGAAAGCAACGTTGGCACAATTTGTGCGGCTATCGCAGAGCAATTAGGGGAAAGTGTTGAGTGTTGAGTGTGACAATCCTAAACGGTCCTCTACGCTTTGTCAAGGGCTTAGTAGAATTATTTTCTGTCTTCACATGTGCAAAGACAGCACAATCTTCTTTCTCAACACTTAATCCTTAACACTCAACACTTCTGTGGTCAGATCGCGTCGTCGCCGCGTTCCTCAGTGCGAATACGGATCGCATCGCCGTAGGGCAAGACGAAGATTTTGCCGTCGCCGGGTGCGCCTGTGTGAGCGTGACGTTCGATGGTTTCGATGATTTCGGTTATGTCTTCATCATGTGCGACGATTTCGATCTTGATTTTCAGGGGCAAAGCAATGGTATAATCAGCACCTCCGTAACGTTCACGGTGCCCGCCCTGTCTGCCTGATCCGCGCACGTCGGAGACGGACATTCCGGTAATGCCGATTTCGCCCAAAGCAATTTTCACTTCGTCCAGTTTGGAAGGGCGTATAATCGCCTCGATTTTTTTCATAATAATGCAATGTTTCAAATGTGGTTTTGAGTTTTCACCGCAGGCAGGTGCGTGTCCTCGTTGCAAAGAGCGGGATACGCCGACAGGCACCCGTCGTCTGCCCGATCTCCAGAGTTCCGAGACGCAAAATCTGGTGCATATCCTACCCTGCCCCAATTGCGGCTTTATTCTTTTTCCCAGCAGTCGAACCTGTCCCGCGTGTGGGAAGTTAATCTCACAGTCCGCGCCTGGTTTCGCTCCCAGGAAGGTCTCCGCTGACCCCAAACAGACTGCCACAAACATCTTTCTGCTCTTGTCGGGCGTAGTGCTTGCGATTTTGCTCTACTATTTGCTAAAGAAGTATTTGTAGAGACGATTCTGTAAAGATGACTCATTTTAGCATAAAGACCGGACAGGGAAAAGAATCAGGCGAAAATCAATCCTGTCTTGACTTTCGGGGAAATAAAATGTACAATGTCGAGGTTTGCGCTGAAGGGTCTGCGACTATTTTTTGAGACGAGTGTAGACGGACAGTTCCGAGATTTTTTTAGAGGAGGCGCCAACGAGAGATTTGCTCTCGAAAAGCGATACGCGACGGGTTCGACTATTCTAACAGTCCCCACTTTGCGACTTACCCTCTCTATCGGAGTGGGTTTTTTATTGCCCCCTTCCCTGCTCAGTTCAGTCAGTCCGTTAATTCAGAAAAAATCTGTTGTTCAGCCCTTTTCGCCACATTTTACACGCTTGGACGCACCCGACTCTAATCTTCGGTGCGGCGCAGGCAGGAGTGAATAGTCCGGTATGCCTACTATCAACCAACTCGTCCGCAAAGGACGCAAACGCCTGATCAAGAAGACCAAATCGCCTGCGCTCCGAGGCAATCCTCAATTGCGTGGCGTCTGTCTTCTTGTAAAGACAACCTCACCGAAAAAGCCGAACTCGGCTCTTCGCAAGATCGCCCGTGTGCGATTGACCAACAAAACGGAAGTTACGGCTTACATTCCGGGTATCGGTCACAATTTGCAGGAACATTCGGTCGTCATGATTCGTGGCGGTCGTGTGAAAGACCTTCCCGGTGTTCGTTACCACATCGTGCGCGGCACATTGGATGCCGCCGGTACGAAAAACCGAATGTCTAGCCGCTCCAAATACGGAACGAAAAAGCCCAAGTAAGTATTGATGTTAGGTGTTGAGGGTTAAGTGCAGAACTTGACAATTAACACTCAACACTTAAAGGAATTCTTAAAGATGCCCCGAAAAGGTCCCGCAAAAGTGCGTGTTCACCTGTCCGATCCGATTTACGGAGATGTGCTGGTCACACGATTTATCAACCGTTTGATGCTTGACGGCAAGAAAAGCATCGCGGAAAAGATTTTTTATACGGCAATGGAGTCCTGCGAAGCCCGCTCCAAGCAACCCGCTATCGAAGTTTTTCGCCGCGCTCTCAACAACACAATGCCTGTTGTGGAAGTTCGCCCCCGTCGTGTGGGTGGCTCAACCTATCAGGTTCCGGTGCAGGTGCGCGAAGAGCGGCGTGTGGCTCGTTCCTTCCGCTGGATCATCATTAACGCCCGAAAGCGTTCCGGCAGAAGCATGGCGGAGAAGTTGGCGGGAGAATTGCTGGACGCCGCTAATAACACAGGTCCTTCCGTAAAGAATAAGGAAGATGTTCATCGAATGGCAGACGCAAATAAGGCGTTTGCACATTATCGGTGGTAGAGTTTTAGACGCCTTTTCAGTCCTAATTCACAGGGGCGGGGCATATGACTCAATCACCCTGAGTCTTGCCCGCCCCAAAATTTCGGGTGAGCCTCAGACAAATAACCCGGAGGCTTAACAAAAGTAACCATAATGGCACGACAGTACGCTTTAGAACGAACCAGAAATATCGGAATCGCCGCTCACATTGACGCAGGAAAAACAACCTGTACCGAGCGCATCCTTTTCTATACAGGTATCACGCACCGCATCGGCGAGGTGCATGAAGGTGCCGCGACAATGGACTGGATGACGCAGGAACAAGAGCGCGGAATTACGATTACCTCTGCTGCAACGACTTGTTTCTGGGGACTTGATGCCGACGCGGAAACAGCGGTTCGTATTCCAACTCACCGAATCAACATCATTGACACGCCCGGACACGTTGACTTCACCGTCGAAGTCGAGCGTTCAATGCGCGTTCTCGATGGTTGTGTTGCGGTTTTCTGTGCCGTCGGTGGCGTTCAGCCGCAGTCCGAAACGGTCTGGCGTCAGGCAAACAAATACAAGGTTCCCCGAATCGCTTTCATCAATAAGATGGATCGTATGGGTGCCGACTTTTTTACGGTCGTTGACAAAATGCGTGAGCGTCTCGGTGCAAATGCCATTCCGATCCAAATTCCGATTGGCGCAGAAGCCGAGTTTCTCGGTGTGATTGATCTCGTTACGATGAAGGCAGTACGTTATCTCGACGAAGCAGGGCAGAAATATGTGATTGAAGAGATTCCTGCTGACTTACTGGAGAAGGCAACCGAACTTCACACTCAGTTGCTTGAAGCCGCTGCCGAAGCCGACGAAACCCTGATTGAGAAATATCTTGAAGGTCAGCCGATTTCCGTTGATGAAATTCGCTCGGCACTCAGACAGGGAACAATTGCCAATACCGTTGTTCCTGTAGTTTGCGGTTCCGCCTACAAGAATAAGGGCGTTCAGCAATTGCTTGACGCAGTGATTCATTATCTTCCGGCTCCTACCGATGTCGAGTCGCTACCGGGAATCAATCCCGATAACGACGAGGTTATCAAGCGTAAACCGTCGGACGATGAGAAATTTGCGGCACTCGCCTTTAAGATTCAGACGGATCAGTACGGCGTGTTGACATTCTTCCGAGTTTATTCAGGAACGCTCTCCACCGGGCAAACGGTTTTGAATGCAACCCGTGACCGAAAAGAGCGCGTTGGACGTATTGTTCGCCTTCATGCGAACAGCCGCGAAGACGTGAATGAAGTCTACACGGGCGATATTGCTGCGATTGTCGGACTGAAGGATACTCGTACCGGAGATACGCTGAGCGATGAGAAATTCCCGATCCTCCTTGAAAGCATCACTTTTCCGGAACCGGTTATTTCAATCGCTATCGAGCCGAAAACAAAAGCCGATCAGGACAAATTGTCCTCCGCTCTTGTCAAACTCGCTTCCGAAGACCCAACTTTCCGTGTGGCAACCGACCCTGAAACCGCACAAACGATTCTAAGTGGTATGGGTGAACTTCACCTTGACATCAAAGTTGACATCTTGAAGCGAACCTACGGCGTAGATGCAAACTTTGGTGCGCCTCAAGTGGCGTATCGTGAGTCTATCCATCAGTCCGCAGAGGCGCGTGTGCCGTTCAAGCGACAGACGGGTGGTTCCGGTCAATACGGAGACTGCGAACTCTTTATCGAGCCGCTGGAGGCAGGTAAAGGCTTTGAGTTCGTCAACAAACTGACAGGCGGCTCCATTCCTAAGGAATTCGTTCCTGCCATTGAGAAGGGCGTTCGTGAGGCAATTGAAGCGGGCGTTATTGCAGGTTTCCCTGTTGTGGACGTGCGCGTTGCGGTTACGGACGGTTCGTTCCATGCCGTTGACTCTTCGGAAATCGCCTTTAAGGTTGCCGCAAGTCAAACGATGAAAGAAGCGCTTCGTAAGGGACGCTCCTTTATCAAAGAGCCAATTATGTCAATCGAGGTTTCCACTCCTGAAACCAATCTCGGCGACGTGATCGGTGACATCAACAAGCGACGTGGACGCCTTGAGGGTACGGAAGCAGAGCCGGGGAATAAGATGGTGGTTGCCGCCCAGGTTCCACTTTCCGAAATGTTCGGTTATGTGAACGACCTGCGTGGCTTTACTCAGGGACGCGCTTCCTTTACAATGACCCCTTCGCATTATGAGGAAGTTCCTCGTAATGTCTCCGAAGAGATCGTTGCAAAGGCACAGGGCAAAAACGCAAAAAGTTAGTGCGCCTTGACTCTGACGAAAAATAGGGTATCCTGAGACACTCATTTAAGAGATAACGGGAAATCCCACTAATACAGGACTGCCAATTGAAGAACCTTTTTAACCCCCGGACGCTTTAGTCCGGCAGGAAGAAGGGGATAGCAAAAAGCGGAATGGCGCGAGACAAACGCACACGGTCTGTCTCGCGCCATTCGCGCCGCTTCAAGAGGGAATGCGTTCATACGCAACAGTTCAATCACAAAAATAGATAACTAGAGGCGATCAAAAAAATCGCAAAGGAACAAGGTTTAATCACGATGGGAAAAGTCAAATTCGAGCGGACAAAGCCGCACGTCAATATCGGAACAATCGGACACGTCGATCACGGCAAAACGTCACTCACCGCCGCGATCACCCGCATGCTCGCCAACCACAACGGAAGCAAAGCGATGTCGTATGACGAGATCGACTCCGCCCCCGAAGAAAAGGCACGTGGCGCCACCATCAACGTCGCGCATCTCGAGTACCAGACCGACGCCCGCCACTACGCCCATGTGGACTGCCCCGGTCATGCCGACTACATCAAAAACATGATCACCGGTGCCGCGCAAATGGACG
>JACMPS010000407.1 GCA_014377395.1 Chthonomonadaceae bacterium | reverse complement strand
GAGTTTCAAGCCACCTCTCTGGCTC
Source organism: Chthonomonadaceae bacterium (assembly GCA_014377395.1). Classification (GTDB taxonomy): domain Bacteria; phylum Armatimonadota; class Chthonomonadetes; order Chthonomonadales; family Chthonomonadaceae; genus JACMPS01. The sequence goes on along the minus strand of JACMPS010000407.1, from coordinate 3,535 downwards.
CGATTCTGCACTCACCTTATGTGTGATCCCACGAATATCGAAAAAAGGCTGATGCGGAGCGATCAAGTCCGGCAACGATCCCTCTTCGATTGAGTTGTCGGTGTGCTGAATACGCACTTCCACCCCCGCCGCCGAAGCGGGGTGTAGCACACAAAAGCCGATTCGGTTTGACCTGAAGTCAGTGAGGGCTTCCCCATCCATCGAAAAAGTCACGGAACCGTCTTCCGCTCCCACAAGACTACCTTCCCACTCAAAGCCGATGTTGCCGTCTTCGCTTTCGTGGCGCATCCGAAAGACCAGATAAAACGAATGGGTTTCGATTTCGCTGTGCAGTCCCGTCACTCTGCCGGGGATTGTTCGCCACTCACTATCACGTACCGCGACATACACCCGCCGCAAGACCTCTTTTTCGCCGATGCGAAAATAGCGCAGTTCTCCGTCTCCGAATTCGACGGTCATGGCTCCGGCACGAATTAAGTCTCGTTCGCTCATTTGAGTTTCACCGTTTCGCCTTTCTTCGCGGAATCGTAGGCGGCAAAGACAAGTTTGACGGTTTTCAGATTATCCTCGCCCGTTGTCTCCGCTTCACCCTCGCCCTTGAGTGCCAAAAGCAGATTTTGCAAAAGGGAAACCATGCTCGACTGAACGACATCATAGGCGGGGTCTGCCCAGTGATAGCGTGGTGGCGGGGTGCGGCGAACGTGCGTTCCCTCGGAAGTCGTCACGCGAATCCGGTAATCGGTGTCGAGTTCAAGAGAGCCGTTTGTCCCTTCGATAAAAATCAAAGTTTGAGGAAAAACTTCGCGTTCCAGAAAATTCTCGGCATACGCCATCTCACAAATGACCGTCACGCCGCCCATGTCCATCATCACGGTTGCCACGTCTTCCCCCTTAATGTCAGGGTGAACCTTGCCTATATGACTTGTCAGGCGGCTTGCCTCGCCAAATAGAAAACGCGCGACATCGAGAATGTGACTGCCCATATCCGTCAGCAGAAACCGCTCCAGTTCTCGAAAAAACGGCTGATTGACAAAGACGGGAAAGCCGGAAATCATGTCAATTCGCGCCCGAAACGGCCTTCCAATCACGCCCGAATCGAGAATCCGTTTGATTTCACGGATTGGGGTTTGCCAGCGCCAGTTTTCATGCACAAAAAAAGGGGTTTGAGTCTTGCGGCATAGAGCCACCATCGCTTCGGCTTCCTTGAGGGTGGAAGCCATCGGTTTCTGACAGATTACGGGGATATTGCGTGCCGCCGCAAGAGAGACAAGGGGGGCATGAGTTTCGACGGGCGAAACGAGGTCAAGGAACTCAACGGGTTCGCTTTCCAGTAAGCCGGTCGGATCGGTGTAGACATTGGGAATTCCGAAGTGACGGGCAAGCGTTTGTGCCTTTTCAAGCACCGGGTCACAAATAGCGATGCACTCGGCTCCGCCCACTTCACGCCACGCGGCGAGTTGTACTTTTGCCCAGAATCCCGCGCCCAGAATGGCAAAACGCATCGGAATTTTCCTCTACTCTTCCCCTTCTTCGTCGTCATCGAGACCGTCCATCGGGCCTGAAACATCGGTATAACGACTGATTTCCTCGCCTCGAAAGACATGAGCAACAAAGTCTTCACGCTCGAAGCGGGGCAGGTAGGAGGAAACAATATCCTCATCAATTTGTGCGAGAAGTTCTTCCTCTTCGCCGACGGTCATATCCGCCTCGAAAATCACGGTAGCGTGAATCGTGTCGTGGACATAATGGACATCCGCCTGCCCGACGCGGCGATCCCCTTCCCAGATCAAATAAATTTCCGAAGATTGAGTACGGATCAATCTCGTGAGTTTGTAACGGCTTTCCAAAGGGCGCCTCCAGAGAGATGAGGCAGACAATCAGGCTTTTCAGGCGGCGAGCAGCTCGGTGTGATAGGCTCCATGAGGCTCACTTCTGAGTTTGACGCCATGCAGAGGTTTCGCGATAAAACTGTGCGTTTCACCGAAATGAACGAGAACTCCGCTGTAGAGCGTGTCACGCACGGTGATTGTTCCCGAAGCCTTTTGCTTGGCGAAAAACTGCATCTGACGGCGTTCGTTGCGTAGCGCGTTGACGTGAAGTTTCTGCGAGTGTTCCTCCGCCTGAAGGCGATGAAGCAGGTGAAGCCGCTCCTCCGTCAATGTCGAATGAGCGGCGACCGTCTGAAAAGGTTTGATTGCTTGCCGTATACGTTCACTATTCGACTCAGTGGTTTGGATTTCCTTCTCGATTTCCTCGGCTCTCAACTGAAAAAAATGTTCCATCCCCACCGCCACTTCGGTTGTCTCTCCGCTTTCGGAACCCAGGGACCAGACTTCCACGCCCTCAGTCGCGCTGATGCGTCCGCCCTGAATGACGGCTCCCTCGGTACTGTAAATGTGTTGCGGCGTGATGACCGTGCAATTAACCAGGCTTTCAAGGACATAAACATTTCCCGCCGCGATAATCTGGCAGTTTTCAGCACGGCGAATAATCACGTCTTCCTGCGCCCGAAATTGCGAGTACATGCTCTTTCCGTCTATGGCGAGAAGACCGCCCGACTTGAGTTTCGTCGTCTCGGCACCTTCCAGAAGCACGACTCCTTCAGGGATCGTCATGTCGGCGTTACATAGTCGCTCAGCGTGACAGTGAAGACTAACGACAATCATCTGTTCGCCCTGCTGATACAGGTAGCCATCACGTATGGCGAAAAGATGCAAGCCATCCTGTGAGGCACGCACACCCTGCCCTGCGAATAGTCGCGCTGTTCGCCCCGGCTCGGCATGAACCATCTGAATGGGCCAGGTGATCGTTTTGCCGTGCGCCCCCAGAGTTGCGGGAACGACTGCCGCCACCTCCACTCCGGCTTTGACCATTTTTTGCGGATCGAGGGTAAACCAGTCTACCTGTCCATTCTCGAACTTCGGCAGAGGCTTGACCACCAGTTCTTTCGGGATAATGTAGCGCACCTGAGCGTCTTCGCCGTTACGAACGAGTTCACCCTGCGCCACGACAATGTCCATCACCGGGGCTTTATTGGTGCTTGCAAGAGCGATTGCCTCCTTGATCGCGTTTTCGCGAAAGCCGTGCATGGCTCCCATGGCTCTCAATCGTGAAAGGCACTGCTCCAGCGTGATCTCTTCCCCCTTGCCGCCGGGAGGATAGATGTTGGCGAAGGCTTGACTCTGGTCTATGTTGAAGCGGACTTCGATGAATCCGTCGCGTGGTTTATCAGACATGATTTGTTTCCGGCTCCCGACTTGTGTACACACTTAGAAAAGAATCTATTGACGAAAGGATTATCGGAGAAGCAGAGATCAGGGATTAGATGAGAGGGGTTAGGAAATGCGGATGTAGAAAGGAAATTACCTCATGCAAAGACACAGAGGCGCAAAGAAAAGAGAGCAATATCAAGTATTGAGAAGGGAACGGTGAAAGCAAAACCAGAGGGCGTAGGGGTGTTGCTCTCTGCGCTCTCCTTCCGGGCGACGCAGAACCGGTAGGCGAGACAAGCATCGCCCCTACAACGAAATGACCT
>JACMPS010000406.1 GCA_014377395.1 Chthonomonadaceae bacterium | reverse complement strand
ATCTTGACCATCGGCAGCTTGCGACGCTCTGCGTTCACTGCGTCTTTTCTGCGAGTCAGTGCTTTTTCTTCCGCAAGCAAACTCTCTCGCGCTACCCTCCATTCTTCAACCGAAACGATTTTCGGGTGTGCAATCTTGTGATTCATCATCAATAATCTCCCTTCACACTCGATTTGCAACAATACTCACCTTTGAGGTGAGTATGCTACAGTGGCTTTTTGGGCGGGTATTTTTTCGTGATGAAACCCCCTCTACGTTCCAAAGGGATTCACCCTCCAGTGGAGGACGTATCGTACTTTCCGCGTTGCCACCCGTAGATGACGAGTTGCCCCACATGGTAATACTCGTGGCGCACAATCCACCGCAGTAGTTCTTCCGGCTCCACCACAGGCATATGCAAGTAGCCCTGCCATTCCAGGGAAAGGGGAACGGGAGTCTGCAACTGTTCTTCCGTGCAGATCTCCAGAAAAGCGAGGGTTTGCGCCCGAATCGCCCCAAGTTCCGCCAGCAACGACCTAAGGTCGTTTTTGTCGAGGGATTGCTGGATTGTCCCCCAGTCCAACTCTTCACCATGTTGCGCCATGTGGAGGGTGAGTTTTTCCATCGTTCCAATCTCTTGCAGGATTTGCTTGTAGGATTTCATTTCTACGTTCTCACGCGGCACCCAGTCGAGTTCATCGGGCATCAGTGAGGTCACGGTTTCGAGCAACTCGTTACGAACTTCGTCGAGGTCTTTGCGAAGGCGTTGTGCATAAGGGCGTCCCGGGTTTACAATAGGCATCAGGGTTCTCCAGAAGTGTGTGAGCGGAAAAGAAAGTCCGCCAGTGAAATAGGGTCACAGCCTCTATTCTTCGGAGGAAGGGCAAGTTCCTCCCCAAATAGGCAAAATATTTCCACATTTTTTTGTCTGTTTTATTTTCGGTCTTTAACAGAAGATGAGGTTTGTCTTTTCCGTTCCCTGAGGGATCTCTGTTCTGGTGTAGATCAATAATCCCCATATCCACACGCAAAAACCCCCTCGAATGTAAGTTACATTCGAGGGGGTTTTTGTTTGGGAAGTCAGAGACTACCAGCGATTGCCACCGCCACCGCCGCCATATCCACCACCACCCCCGCCGCCGCCACGGCTTCCGCCGCCCCCGCCGCCGCTGGGACGATCTTCACGAGGCTTTGCTTCGTTGACAGTCAGGCTACGTCCGCCCATCATCGAGCCGTTGAGTGCAGAGATTGCTGCATCCGCTTCGGCGTCTGTGGACATTTCGACAAAGCCGAAACCTTTTGCTTGATTGGTGTACTTGTCGGTGATCACCGATGCAGACGCCACGTTGCCGTGTGCCGCAAACAGGTTCTCAAGGTCGCTCTCGGTTGCAGAGTAGGGCAGTCCGCCCACATAAATACGCTTTGCCATTAGAATTGGCTCCTTTTGCTTCTTCCTCAATCACGAAAAAGAAGAGACGAGTCGCTTCAGAAATCGGTACTGAATACGACGTAAGATGAGATGAAGCCTGTTACTATCTTCACCATCTGAAGCAAAGTGAGAAAAAGAAGAAGGAGCCGGACGGAGAGTGCACAAGCAAAAGGGCATTGCAAACAAAAGCCAAAAAGCAGTCACACCAAGCGTGGTTCGATCTAAACCTTCGATTTGGGTTTCAGACACATTAGTATAGCACAAAATAGGCAAAGATGCAGATAAATTTTAATCTTTTCCAAAAAACTTCCCGGAATAATCAACAAGACAACTCCATGAACCGCAAACGCTCTAAAATAAGACTGATCTCTCTCCTCTTGACCCCCTTTTTGCTCGTCGCTCTGGGTTATGGGAGTTATTTATTCTGGTACTCGCACCGCGCTCAGCCCTCAGGCGAAAGCCGCGAACTCTTCCAGGGAATCCATTACATCCGTGAGGTAACGAAAATTCCGGTCGCGCTCGTCACGCATCTGGTCGAGATCAAACTGAACACGCCGGGACTTTCTTTTCTGGTCACTCCCGGCGAAAGGGGGAAGAAACTTCCTCTGAAAGCAAGAACTACCTCAGCGTTTGCGGAAGAGTTCAAGACACAACTCGCGATCAACGGCGATTTCTTCTACCCCTGGCACTCCAACGGAGTTTTCAACTATTACCCCCATGTAGGCGACCCGGTGACGGTGGAGGGCTACGCAGCTTCACGGGGAGTGCCATACTCGGAGGAAAAGGACAAAGGCAAGTTCCCTACGCTTTACCTTTCTGAGCAAAATGAGGTGAGTTTCATGCGCCCTGCAAAGGTCTATAACGCGATTTCAGGTCTCTGGAAAATACTGGAGAAGGGAAAGCCGACTCCGTTTGCCGATCCCCTCCGTCACCCGGAAAAAGAACCCCGCTCGGCAGTCGGCATCAGCCAGGATCGAAAGACGCTTTACTTACTCGTGATAGACGGGCGACAACCGCACTACAGCGAGGGCGCAACCGTGCAGGAGGTGGCACAAACTCTGATACGCTATGGGGCTTCCGAAGCGATCTTGCTGGACGGGGGCGGTTCCTCTTGCCTTGTCTCACAGGAAAAATCAGGAGACTACAAAACCCTTAACTCGGTGATTGACAAGCGTATCCCCGGTAGACAAAGACCGATTGCCAATCACCTGGGCGTGTTTGTGAAATAGAGGAAAGTGCCCTGATTGAGTGTTGAGTGTAGTGTAAAATTACAAAATGATCTCTACGCTTTGTCAAGGGGTTTCATAGAACTGTTTTCGATTTCCTTGTGCGAAGACAGCACAATCTTTCTTCTCAACACTTAATACTTAACACTTCCTCATGCTCGTGGGTGTGCCTTGCGATAAACCTCTTTCAGGCGTTCGTTGGAGACGTGCGTATAGATTTCGGTGGTGGCGAGAGAGGCGTGACCGAGCAGTTCCTGAATGGTTCGCAGGTCGGCTCCATGTGCGAGAAGGTGTGTGGCGAATGAGTGGCGCAAGACGTGAGGCGTAACGTTTTCTTCGAGGTCGGCGCTTTCGGCGGCTTTGTGGAGCAGGGTACGAATCGCGGAGGTGGCAATCGCATCACCCACCGAATTCGGAAAGAGATAGCGGCTATTCGCTTCCGAGAGGGTGACACCAACAATTTTTTTGCGTCCTACTTTTCCTGCCGAGGCACGTTTTGCGGCGGTGTCAGGCTTTGTGCTGTCGGCGAGACCCTGCGAGACGGCTTTGCGTTGCAACAAATAAAGCGCAATATAATCACACGCGACTTGCCCCACTGGAACAATGCGCTCTTTGCGCCCTTTGCCGTAGCATTTGAGTTCCTGCCCCTTTAGATCGAGATCATCCAGCGTGAGATTTGCCAGTTCCGAGGCGCGTAGTCCGGTGGCGTAGAGCAGTTCGCACAGGGCTTTGTCCCGCAAAAGCCGGGGATCGCCGGGATCGGGTTGCTGAAGAAGTTGCTTCACTTTGGAAACGGAGAGGGTACGAGGAATCCGGCGAGTGGCGCGTTTGCAGGCGATATTGTCCATAAAATCGTCTTTGCGAACGTTGTCAATCACCAGGTACTTTGCAAAGGAATGAAGGGTGACGATTTTGCGTCCTACCGTCGCCTGAGAGACGCCCCGCGCCTTCACCTGCTCCAGAAAAGCGAGAGCGTGTATCTCAAGAATGTCCTCTGCGTTTCGGACGCCGCGTTGCATGGCGGAAAGCGCGAACTCGTTGAGGTCAGCACGATAGCCAATTGCCGTGTTGGGGGAATGTCCGCGCTCCAGCAAAATGTAGGAGATAAATGCGTCTACGTGTGTGGTGAGAATGCCCATACCTTAAGTATACAGGATAAGGGGAGAGAAAGATTCCCCTCAAAGGTGAGTTATTTTTTTCCCCGCTTTAGAACCACTATTGTTTTATCGAAAGGCAATCGGGAATCATAAGAAAGACCGCTTCTCTAGGAGGCGGTCTTTCTTTCTTTTTTATCGACAGTCTTAAACCTGATTTGTAAGGCTTAAACGTTGAAATAGTGATTGGGACTAGCCATTGGAGGTACGTGAGCGGTTGGCATCATAAGTGGTCTGAGGTTTGCGTAATTCTGCAAGCCCCGCCAGTCCGAGCAATCCCAGCCAGCCCGGATTGAAACCCGATTCCTGTCTTATTGTGTCGGTACGTGAGGTGCCTGTGTCCGCGGTTCCGCTCCCGGAGGTAGTGCCACCGCTTCCTGTTCCTGTCTGAGCGAGAGAGGAGAGGCTACAGAGAAGCAATCCGAGTGTTACGCCCGAAATGGCTACCTTAATGAACGGTTGATTGTGTTTTTACAGGGGTGTTTCCTTACAAACTACCCGAAAGTAGTCAGATAACAGAGTAGGTTGCCTCTTCCGTCTCTCATTGACAAATCAGTGAGGCAACTTATCCTCTTATGGAAGTTTTCCTCAATTTGCACACATGAAAGACTTGCCCATGAAAGACAGGGTTCCCTTGAATTATTTTTCGGTTCTTTTTCTTTGATTCATTTCTTTTCTCAGAGAGGAGGAGGGAATATAGATTTGCCGGAACTGAGCGATTAACGTAGAGGACATTACCCTCTGAGTATCCAGCCCCGTAGGACTGCGCCGATTGCGAGTTTCCCCCAGACCAGTCCGAGCAAAACTCCAAAGTAGATTCCATTTCTCATCAGTACAGGGTCGCTATGTAGTTTTCCGATGAAACTCATAACCCCGGCGGCAACTATGGCACTCACAAGACGAAGCAAGACACGCACCCAGAGCGGGCTGGATTTGGTTTGGGAATCAAGTGTTTGCATGAGAGAGCCTCCTTTGTGTTTGCCTTTATCGCACCTACTCTCCCCGCACAGAAATCGTTTCGGAAATTATTTGTTGCCTTTGTCAACACTTTTGCGGGGCGGAAGCCAGCGCATCCGGGGTGTTCCGGCACGACTGCTAAAGACGCCGCGTGAGAGCGTCGCCAGATATTCCGGGCGCGT
>JACMPS010000405.1 GCA_014377395.1 Chthonomonadaceae bacterium | reverse complement strand
GTACAAAATCGCTGACAAACTCATCCTCTCCAAAATTCGTGAAAAAGTGACGGGCGGCAATCTGCGGCACTGTGTTTCCGGGGGCGCACCGCTTTCAGGTGATGCCGCAAAGTTTTTTCTTGCACTCGGTGTCAACATCATGGAAGGCTACGGATTGTCGGAGTGTAACATCATCTCGATCAATCGCCTGAACCGTCAGCGAATCGGTACCGTCGGGGAGATCATGCCCTATACCGAAACGAAACTTGCCCCGGACGGCGAACTGCTTGTGCGCGGTGAAGGCGTGATGAGCGGCTATTTCAATCAGCCGGAAACAACGGCGGAAGCCATTGATTCGGAAGGGTGGTTTCATACCGGGGACATCGTGGAACTTTCCTCCGACGGCTATATCAAGATCACCGACCGCAAAAAAGACATACTCATTCTCACCAACGGAAAAAAAGTCGCCCCACAACCGATTGAAACTCTCCTCAAACAAAGCCCCTATATTGGAGAGGCGGTGCTGTTCGGAGATCGTCAGGCGACCATTTCGGCACTGATTGTTCCTGCCTTCGACAAACTTGTTGCATGGGCGAAAACGGAGACTATCGAGTTTAAGAAAGCGGAGGAACTGCTTGACTTGCCTGCCGTGCAAAAACTCATCAAGTCGGAAATAGACCTGAAAAACGCGACACTTGCCGATTATGAAAAGATCAAACGATTTAAGTTGATTCATACACCCTTTAGCATTGAAGCGGGAGAACTCACTCCTTCCCTCAAGGTCAAGCGCAAAGTCGTCGCTCAGAAGTACGCAGAACTGATCGCGGAGATGGCACGCTAACCGATGACCGACTCACTACCAGATATGCGTCGCCCACAAGTCGGAGAAGCCGCTCCCGAAGTCACCCTGACCGATGTTGTGACACGAAGCTCGATTCTGTCTTATCAACTCTGGGAGAAAAAGCCCGCCGTGCTGGTCTTTATGCGGTATCTGGGGTGCGTGTTCTGTCGGGAGCATACAGCAAGATTGCAGGAAGACATTTCTGCGTTTCGGGAGTTAGGGGTAACGATTGCGCTGATCAACTTCGAGAGCGAGGACGCAACGCAACGCTACTGCGAATCCCGAAATCTGGTCGAGCCGTTTCTCTGTCTGACCGATAAGGAAAAACTTGCCTACCGTGCTTTCAATCTTTCCCGCACTCACGCCGGCAGAATTTTCACGCCTCAAGTTTGGAAGCGAGGCTTTCAAGCGGCACTTCACGGACACCTCAACTCAGTTCCGAAAGGCGATCCTTTCCAGATGCCCGGTGTCTTTATTGTGGACACCGAGGGCATCATTCGGTACGCTTACCGGAGCAAGGATGCGTCCGACAATCCCCCAACCGAACAAATTTTAGCCCTTTTGCGAGAACTTATCCCATGATGCCCGATTATCCCACTTGTGCCTTTTTGTTTTGTCCCGGTTGCGGAGGACAGAACGGTACCTCCCCTTCCCTCAAGCATTTTGTTTGCCCGGATTGCACCTTCACGTTTTACTCGAATGCCGCCGCCGCAGTTGCCGCCTTTATTGTCAACGAAAGGGGGGAATTTTTGTGGGTGGAACGTGCGAGAGAACCACAAAAAGGAAAGTGGAACGTTCCAGGCGGCTTTATTGATCCTATGGAGAGTGCGGAGGACGCTCTTATTCGCGAAACTCAAGAGGAAGTCGGGCTGGAGCTATCTGAATTTCGTCTTCTTGCTTCGTTCCCGAACCTGTACACCTATCGCAACATTACCTACCATACGATAGATTTCTTCTTTATATGTGTCGCTAAATCAGGTGAAATTTACGCTGACGCCTCCGAAATCGCGAGAACGAAATGGCTTCTACCGGAAAGAATGTCCCCTGATCAAATTGCTTTCGAGTCAACAAAAAAAGCATTGGAGAGATACCTATTCCACAAGCAGGAAATAGGTTTCCCTGAATCGAAATAAGGTGATAGATCACTCACCAATTAATCACGCTAAAGGATTGCAATTTCGATGACTTTCTTAAATTTAATAACACTTG
>JACMPS010000404.1 GCA_014377395.1 Chthonomonadaceae bacterium | reverse complement strand
TGTATTTCTGCTTGACTACGTTCCAATCCACGCCATTCATTTTGGTGTCGTAGAAATGGTCTTGCGTTGTTTTCCAAACTTTCTCGAAGGCGGCTTCGTTCTGGGTGAGTTGAGACGCGAGCACTTGCTTATCTTGCCTTTCGCGTGCGTCTTTTTGTGCAGGTACGGGAGTGGAAGCAAACAAAAAAGAAAAGGCAACCGAAACCAGAGCCGGTCGCAGAAAGGTCGAAACAGTGTGCATAGGTCAGGGTAACTCCGAGTAGAACGGGTAAAATAGGATAAATTTCAGAAAACAGTGAGACAAATTATAGACGACTTGCGTCCGAAACTGTTTCAGGGCAGGAATCCGGGGAATGAATTCCCCTTCTTTATAGGTACAGGAAAATTAATAGGCACAGGAAAATTAGTGAGTGTTAAGCATTAAGAGAGAGCCTTTATGCCCACCTTGTTCAATCCGCCCCCAACCCCTTCCCCAAAATCCGGGAGAGGGGAGCCAATGCAAATGCCCGCACCTTCTCAACATTTTTCTCATGCTGTCTCTTCTCTCTACGCCTTTGTATCTTTGTGTGAGGTTTCTCTCTCCGTATTTCTCTGTGCCTCTGTGTTTTCTAACGCAGTGGTTGGTTGATTTTTCTTCTTTGCGGAAGGTGATCTCTGTTTCAGCCCGTATTTCTCAGCCCTGCCGCAATGCCGTTAATTGTCGCCGCAAGTGCCGTGTTGAGTGAGTCGCTTTCCTCTCCGGCGCGTTTGCGGCGGAGGAGTTCGAGTTGCATCAAGCTCATGGGATCCACGTAGGGGTTGCGAAGACGAATGGACTCCTCCAGAGGCGCGTTTCGTTCGAGAAGTCGCGTTTGTCCCGTAATCTGAAGTAGCATCGAGACGGAAAGATTGTATTCTTCTTCGATCATTGTAAAGACTCGCTCACGTAGTTCCGCGTCCGAGACCAAAGCGGCGTACTGCCTTGCGATTTCCATATCCGACTTCGCCAGTCCCGTTTCCGTGTTGGAAAGGAGAGCCGCAAACATCGGAAATTCACGCACCATTGTCTTGAGCAAATTAAGGTTTTGTGGATCGTGTGCGATAAAACGACTCAGGGCATGACCAACGCCAAACCAGGCGGGCAAGACGTGACGGCTTTGCATCCACCCGAAAACCCAGGGGATCGCCCGCAACTCGTCCAAACTGCGCGAAGAAGACCGACGGGCAGGGCGAGAGCCGATACGGGCGTGTTCGAGTTCGAGAACGGGCGTAGCAAACTAGAAATAAACCGGAATGTCGGGGTTATCCATCACGTTTTTGCGGTAAAACAGATACGCCTCTTCCGACATGGACTCCAGTGAGGCTTCCCATTCCGGCAGACTTTTGGCTCCATAGCTGCCGCTTCGGGTGAGGGCTTCGAGGGACGCCGCAACCATCAATTCGAGGTTGCGCTCGGCGACAACGCCGTCAATGTACTTCCAGTTCAGCACTTCGCCCTGCTCAGTGATTTTGAGGTGTCCTGAAAAGGCGTCTGCGGGTTGTGCCGTGATCGCCGAATGGGTGGGTCCGCCGCCTCGTCCTACGGTTCCGCCTCTGCCATGAAACAGAGTCAGTGTGACGCCACACTCTTTTGCAACTCTATGAAGGGCACGGTGGGCTTTGTGGATTTCCCACGTCGAAGTCAACATTCCTCCGTCCTTATTGGAGTCGGAGTAGCCAAGCATCACTTCCTGCTCTCGATGCCACGAGTTGAGAAAGGGAGTATAGGCGGGGGAAGTCCAGAGGGCTCGGCAAATGTCGGGGGCATGGCGCAGGTCTTCGATGCTCTCGAACAGAGGAACGGGCATCAAGCCGGGGTCTTCACCTTTGCGCCCGACCTGCACACCGTTGGTTTGTGCAAGCCAGACAAGCCGAAGCACGTCTTCGGCGCAAGTCGTACCGCTGATGATGTGGGTTCGTATGGACTGCGGTGGGTAAATTCGCTTCAGGTCTGCAACGGCGCGAAGCGTTTCCACAACCGTGTGCGTGGCTTCCGAAACCTGAGTTTCCAGAGGAGCCTGCAATTCATCGGTGAGAGAGGTGCCGGAAGCAAGGTCTTTAATTGCCTGTCGGTGAAACTTTTCGTGTTGGCGAATGTCGAGCGCATAAAGGTGAAAGCCAAACGTTTCACACTGCCTGAGCAGAGGTGAAATCAGTTGCTCGGAGAGTTTGCGCCCGAAGTTGCTGTCCAGACTCTCGGAAATGCGGAGCAAATCGGTGCGGAACTCTTCGGCGGTGGCGTAGGCATCCTCGTGCTTTGTGGCATCGAGTGTCATCTGTAGGCGATGTGCTATGTACCCTAAAAAGCGGCGATAAACCTCCTCTTCGGGGCGACGTTTGGCTTCTGGGTCCAATGTTTTGATGCTGAAAACATAGGCGTCAAGAGCAGCACGAAGCGTGTTCGTGACCGGAACCTGCGCGGTGGAACTTGAAAGTTGCTCGGTGATCCGCTTGATCTCTTCCAGATAGTAAAGCAAAATCGTGCTACGGGCAAGTTCGAGGGCGTCGTGAGTTGCTTCGGCGTTCACAAAAGGATGACCGTCCCTGTCTCCCCCGATCCACGAGCCGAAGCGCAACACAAGAGGAAACTCCCCGGCAGAAATCGGCGCATCGTAAACGGTTCGGAATGCCGTCGCCATTTCCTCGTAGAGACGAGGCAGAGTTTCGATCAGCCCGTTACGATAATAATCCAGCCCCATCTGAATTTCGTCCTGGACGGTTGGCTTGCGGCGGCGCACCTCTTCGGTTTGCCAGAGTGCGAGAATTGCGGCGGCGATGATGTTTTCGCGCTCCTGTGCCTCGGCGTCCGTGAGAGGCATCCAATCGAGTTGATCGAGTTGGCGGGCGATCTGACGGCGTTTGTAGAGAACCGTGCGACGGGCAACTTCGGTGGGGTGAGCCGTAAAGACGGGAACGACTTCGACCTGTTTAAGCCATGCAAGAGCCTCGTCGGAAGAGACGCCGTTTCGCTTGAGGCGTTCGAGCGTTCCCCGAAAAGAGCCGGGTTGAGCGGGTAAACGCAACGTTTTGGAGGCACGAAGACGGCGGCGGCGATGATTGGCTTCCGCAAGATTCGCCAGCTCGAAGTAGGTGCTAAAAGCCTTTGTCAAACGATACGCCTGTTTGACATCAAGAGAAGCAATCCGCTCGGTCACACGCTGAAGCGTTAATTTGTTATCGGACGTATTTGGATTGCGTAACACAATACAGTTTCGGCGCAAGTCCTCAACAAGTTCATAAAAGTCCTCCCCTTCCTGCTCCCGCAGTGCCTCTCCCAACAAAATGCCGAGGGAGCGAACATCACGACGAAGCGGAACCATTTTTTCCTGTGCATCCTGAGAAATCAGCTCTTGCAATCGTGCCACCGGATCGGGGACGCTCCAGAGAGGTTCGCGGGGAGGGGTAATAGGCATGAAGTCGGGTGTCCTTTCGCAAAGAAAACAAAGATCGGGTCTGGAGCGCGGCATTGCGTCAGTCACTTATTATATCTGAAAACTGAGATGAATCGTTTTTCTGTAAGGAGATACGGTCAAAAGGGAAGAGAGGGGAGAAAAGCCCCCACCCCCAGCCCCCTTATTGGGGTAGATATTCTCTTGCGAGAGGGGTCTGTTGGGTTTGTCGGGGGGTGTTTCCCCGCGTCTCATGTGGAGGCTCCTCCCAGGGTTGGGGGATGAAATCTCCCCCAACGGCTTGTCTCCCCGTCACCAGGCACGCCAAAATACGAAACTGCCCCCGACGAAACGCCCGAACCGGCGACGCAGTTTCTTGCGCCTCCTGCGCCTCTTCACCGACCGAAAGCGTCAGTAACGTCGCTCTCGCCAGCGCAAGCCAGACCCGTTCCACCCGTGCGGGTTGCGTCATCCGGGTCTCCTGCCATTGCCA
>JACMPS010000033.1 GCA_014377395.1 Chthonomonadaceae bacterium | reverse complement strand
TTTTCGATGATTGTGCGTTTGCGGGCAAATCGCCCTACTACGGAACGCAAGACGGACCAACGCCGCCGCCCTCAAACTTTCCGATGTCGTGACGTTTCATTCCTACGACTCACTTTTGCTTCTGGAAAAGCGGGTCGCTCATCGGCGCGAAACAGGACGCCCTCTGCTTTGCACAGAGTGGATGCGACGCGGCTTCGACTCTCAGTTCGGCACGCATCAGGCTTATTTCCGTCAGGAAAAGGTCGCTTGCCTCCACTGGGGCTTGGTCAACGGCAAAACGCAAACCCATTTCCCCTGGGGGTCTTCCGTAGACGCCCCGGAACCGAATCTGTGGTTCCACGATCTGCTCCGCACAAGCGGCGTTCCCTACGATGCCGAAGAAGTGGATTTAATAAAAAAGACAATCCACGCGCATCTGAACCCGCCCCTTCCCCAGACGATAAATAGATAAAAGAAAATGAGAGTGGATCAACTCGAAACTACTTTTCGGCGAGTGAACGTTCCGGCTTACGAATAAAGTGATCCGCCATTTTTGTGGTCAATCCGGTATTCGGACGCACAGGCACCGTCGGCATATGGCACCCGATGCACTTTTCTTTCGCGTTGACCGGGCAGACAACAATTCGGAACGGTTTCAGCACAGTGGGAGTTCCAGTTGGAGTTGAATGACACTGCAAGCAGGCTTTGACGTAAACGGATTCATTTTTTTCGGTGTTTGTATGTGGGTTATGGCAGGTGATGCAAGAGAGGGTGTCTTTGCTTTGTGAAAAACACTTACTTTTCATCAATCCCGGTGCCTGAAACAGATTGGTGAATCCCGCTCCAATGCCCGTGACGGGCGCAACACTCCGGTGACACTTGCCACAAAGTTGAACGGATTTTTCGCCGCCCCACGTCTTCAGTCTGTCCATGTAGATCGAGGTGCGACTGCTTGCCTGCATCGCGGTAACGTGAGTACTTCCTGCGCCATGACATGACTCGCATCCAACTCCGTAAAACTTCTTCTCCGGGATCAGAGCGTTGTCGGGAAGCGTGACCGCATGGCAACTCAGGCAGAGACGCGCCGTCTTTCCCTGTAAGAGAATGCCGGGTTCCGTCGGCTTCAGAGGGCGCATATCGGGAGTTCTGTACCACGATTTAGTTTTTGGAAACCAACTTTCTCTCATTTCAATTAATGATTGATCTTCCAGAACACTCACATAAGTGACTCCGGTTTTGCCGGAACCCATTGCCAGTTGAATCGGGAGCGTTTTCTCCTCATGCCCTATGCGTGCCAGTTGAAACGCATCGCCGTGCGATTTCAACAGCATCTGAGTACGAGGAATTTTGCCTTCGGGCGGGACCGCTTTTTTAAGATCGCTTTTCGTAAAATCGTGCAAAGTTGCGGCATGATTTGATGTTTTGTAGAGGTCTGATTCGGCAGGGTGGCAACCTGCACAGGCAGCACTCCCCACGAACTCCGCCTTCACGAGAGCCACTTGAGCAGTCGGCGTTACTACCGCCTGAGCCGTTGACGTTTCCGGTTTCGGTTGGGCGCAACCCACTGCCCAGAGTAGGGCAATGACTCCCCCTCCCATTCCCACTGTTCGCTTTAGAAGATTAAATCCCCTCACTAATTGCTTCATCGAATCCCTTTACCTGCTTTTGTAAATCATCGGTTTGCACTGCTTCTCTTCTATTGTAGCAGATCTATTGTAGCAGAACTTATGTAAACCCCGGTATGCAGGTTGCGTGACGCCGGAATTTTGGCTTGGCAACGAGTGTCGTGCCGATTTTAGAGCAAAAGGGAATGCCTCCGTCCCAGACGTGTGGGAACGCCGGTCTACGGCGTCGGCAACGCAGACATCAATAACCTGACATTGGGGGTTGAGATAAGAACATGCTCTTCCTTTCTCCCCTTCTTCTTCCTTTTGCATTTTGTCTTTCAATCTGTGTTAATCTGTGGATGAGACTTCTCATCCGCCCACTATAGTTCCAGCGTGACAATCGCTTGGGCGGCGTTGATGACAAGGGTTTCGCCGATGAATCCGGTTCCCTGCGCTTCGTGGACGTGACCGCAGATGACGAGTTTGGGCGCATGGGTTTCGACGTAAGCACGTAATTCTTCGGAGCCGATTGAGAGAGGTTCGAGCATGGAGCGCGATTGAGCGAGGTCGCAACACCCGAAGGGCGGACTGTGTGAAATCACGATGTCCACGCCCTCGAAGGCATAAGCGAGGCGTTCCTTCTCGCGGTCTGCCGTCATATAGTCCCAATCTTTGGCGAGGCGGGGGCGATCATAACAGGGCGACATTGAGACGCCGTGAAGGGAAAGACCATTCCAGTAGACGGTTTGATCGAGGATGCAGGTCACGTTTCTGAGAGGAGAGAATGAGGCGCAATCAACCCTGATGTCGTGATTGCCGGGAATCCAGAACGTGGGATAGCGTTTGCCGAGACCTTTGAGCCATTCCTCGGCAAAAAACAGTTCTTTGTGGCGGGAACGCTTGCCGTAGTTGGTGAGGTCTCCTGCGATCAGACAGAGATCGGCGTCCGGGAGGGTTTCGGGCGCAGCAGCCGCAAAGTTGTCATGGAGATCAGAAAGAGCGAGAACACGCATAGTGACTATAATTGAAAATCAAAATACAAAGCAAAAATAATAAATAAAGGAACGGACACAGAAGGAACGGGGCAAAAAGGGGAAGAGGAGCCGATCAGAATCGAACTGATGGATCGCGGATTTGCAGTCCGCTCCCTTAGCCACTTGGGTACGGCTCCAGAAAAAGCACACGAAAACAGCGCACAAGAAGGACAATCGGGCGAAGTAAAGAGCGGGAGACGAGGCTCGAACTCGCAACATCCAGCTTGGGAAGCTGGCGCTCTACCATTGAGCTACTCCCGCCCGTCGCAATTTCTTTTTTTGACTGTCACTCAAGATCACCCTTAGTATAGGGGAGCCTTGCATTTTTGTCAAGACAGCACAAAGAAAAACCGTTGCCTTTTCAATATCTGAAAAGGCAGCTCATCAGCCGTGACCCATTCTCTGAAAAGGTGATCTCTAATAAGTATGTTTCTTCTGCTTAACATCGAACAGATACAAAGTCCCCTGAGAGACGAAGCTGATGCCACGACTATCCGGCAACCACAGTAGCGAGTTGTAGATGCTTGTGAAATGGTCGAGGTCAGGCGTCGGCAATTTAGCGAAGAACTTTGTTTTTCCGGTGGTAACCTCGGTTAGCCAGAGACTGACGTGACGCTTTTCGTCGTGACACGCCCACATCACCAGACGAGCATTCGGGGAGAGCAGGGTTCGTGCAACGTCCAATTTCGGGGGTACTTCCATTCGTTGGGAACTCACCGCCTTCAGTTTCTGCCCGATCTCATACGTCTCGATACTGCAAGTATCTTTGCTACTGTCTCTGTTCCATTTGGAATCAACAAAGTGAAGCTGGAGCGAACTCCCTTTTCTAGTTGTCACTACGGGACTGTTGTAATCTGTCCCTCTTGTTTTGGAGGGAAACTTAAGGTCACGTCTCGTTTTTTTTCCAAA
>JACMPS010000403.1 GCA_014377395.1 Chthonomonadaceae bacterium | reverse complement strand
TCGCAAAAACTATTTGCGGCGTCGGCGAGCCATGAACGATGCACCACCGACGAGACCGCCGATGAGCATTGCGACTGCACCCGGTTCAGGAACGGCAGAGGTGCCGATATTGAAACGGGAAGAGCCGAGGACATCACCCTGAAAGGAGAGGGTATAAAGGTCCGTTTCAAGTGAGGTTCCTGCGGGAACGTTCAATATGATGAAGTTACGGAGGGTGTACTGATCGCCGGCACCGAGAGTAAGCGGCAAATCACCGAAGTTAAAATCGGTGAAGTTGTCAATAAACTTGCCGGAATCCGGAGTTGTCGTGTTGACCATATCCTGCATCAGTGACGAGGACAGATTGCCCCCGTTGATCGTAATACTCCCGGTCGTAGGGTTGGTAATCGTACCGTAGAACGGAATGACTCCTGATGCAGTCGATGCAGGAACGAATACGTTGTTTGCATCGAAGTCGCCCGCAACGAGCGTGAAGGTCAGTTGTGCATTTGCAACGGTGCCTCCGAAGAGAGCAAGAGTTGCAACAACTGTTGCAATGCCGAGTTTCATGGTGTCTTTTCCTTTTTTTCCGTTATCCAAACTTAGCTGCTGGCACGAACGGCGATGATCACGGAAGAAGTTACCGTTCGACCGTTTTGTGTGAAGGATGCAGACAGTTTAGCCTTCGGACCGGAGCCTGCGGTAAAGACACCGGTGGTTGAGTTGTAGGTGCCGCCGATTGTAGTAAAGGTTGCGCCGGTCTCAGGTGGGAAATTGGAAATTTGCCCCCCGGTGAAAGTCACGCGGAAGGTGTAGTTTGCAGACGCGCCCGGTGCAAGCACTGCAGGACCAAGAATCACTGAACCCGCCGGGATATAGGATGGGTCCGGGGCTGCCATCAGGAATCCTGAGCCAGCAACAGTAATGACGGCGGCGAGGGCGGCAATAGAGCGCCCCATATTGTTGTTTCGCATTTTTCGTTCCCTTTCAAGGATCGTTTAGCCGCATTGTCTTCCGCGCTGAGAGGTTTCGAGTGTCCTTCGCCAGAGGGATGCTCTACTCATTCTCTTTCTGAAAACAGGCGGTGTGTGCGGAGTTCCTGCCCGGCGCCTTACACGTCCTGAGCAGGGGATCATCCCACGATAGTAGGGGGGTGCAAATTCCGTGCCAGAATCACCGAATGCGTCCTTTTTTGCAATTTTTTTTCAGGAGAAGAGGGAAACGCCCCCCACCCTGATTCTATTCACTTACCCTCCCCTAAAATCCGGAGGAGGGGAGGCAATACAAATGCCCTTATTTCTTGCTTCTTCTCCTCGCGCCTCTGTGTCTTTGCGTGAGGTCTCCCCGTATTTTTCTAATCCCTAAAATCTACTCCCTATCCCTCAGGGTATTTCTGGACTTTCGGGGGACGTGCCAACTCGAAAAGAGCCTCCGAGTGAGCGCGGGCGTAGTAGTTCCCTCCAAGACGAGCGAGGTAATCTACTTTTTCCGTGTCAATTTCCCCGTCTGTCATCACTTCTTGAGCAATATGAGCCGTTAAAATTTCGCCGATCACGTAGCGGGCGGACGCAAAGCCCTCTCCATGTTCGATGATCTTAAAGAGTTTGCATTCCAGCGCTATCGGGCTTTCGGCGGCGCGGGGCGGTTTCACATGGGTTGAAAGGACGGGAGTGAAGCCGGAATGTTCCCACTCGGAGACGCCATAAGGAAATTCGGAAGAGGTGATATTCATCTTTTCGCGCATCTCATAGGTGACGATGTGAACGACGAACTCCCCGGTTTCCTCTATATTTCTGAGGGTATCTTTGGGTTGCCCGGTGCGGTCGGGCGTAGGCGAAAATGCAAGCGAGGGAGGATTGGAACCGCCCGCCATAAAGTAGGAAAAGGGTGCCAGATTGGGCTTTCCGTCCGGCGAAAGCGTCGAAACAAACGCAATCGGACGGGGGGCAATGCAGGACGCCATCACGCCGTAGGCTTCGGCAACGGGCATCTGCGAGAAATCTTTCTCAATAAATTCCGAAAATTTCACTCTAAGCGATCTTCTTTCTATCGTTCTCTCACTGATTTCAATTCGTTTTCCCTAAAATAAGCACGTCTTACGCATCAAATCTTATAAGGCAACCCCCTATTCTCTCTCGTCGGGGTAAACTCCTCTTACGTTTCGCCTGAAACGACAATTACACGATGGGAATCTCTTAACGACGTGAATTTCGAGACCGCATTGGAGTTTATGCACGGACGTATCCGGCACGGGTGGAAACTCGGCTTGGAACGCTTTACCGAATTGTGCCGCCGCCTCGGAAGTCCGCAAAATGAGTACAAGATTATTCACATTACCGGAACAAAAGGCAAAGGTTCGACAACGGCAATGGCAGCGGCAATCCTCGCCGAATGTGGCTATCGAACCGGGGCGTATTTCTCGCCTTACGTTTATGACGTGCGCGAACGTGTCCAGATCAATGGCGTCCCGATCTCGAAAGAAGATTTTGCACGGCTCATTACGGAAATCAAGCCGCACCTCGATCTGCTTGATGAAACGGATTTCGGAGCCGTCACCGAGTTTGAGTTGAAGACAGCACTCGGCTTTTTGCATTTCGCACAACAGAAGGCGGAAGTCGTCTGCCTTGAAGTCGGGATCGGGGGGCGTCTGGACGCAACAAATATCGTTTCGCCTTCCGTTTGCGTGATCACGAATATCGGGTTGGATCACACACAAATTCTCGGCGACACTCACGCGAAAATCGCTTTCGAGAAGGCAGGAATCTTAAAGCCGGGTGTCCCCTCTTTCACGGCGGTACGTCACCCGGATGCCTTTGCGGTTATCAAGGAAAGAGCGGCGCAGGTCGGCTCCCCTTTGACTCGCATTCTTCGAGAGGGTACTTTTCCCGACGAAAAAGGGGCGGTTCGCTGGCGGATCGCCGAGGGTGATCCACACACGGCAAACCTCACCGTCACCACGCTTCACGCGGAATACGCGGAGATTCCTGTCAATCTCATTGGAGATTATCAGCGCGAAAACGCGGCGTGTGCGATTGCCTCCGCAGAATCGGTAATCGGCGATCAAATTCCCCTTTCCGCTTTAAGGACAGCACTGGAAAAACTCACGCTTCCGGGTCGTCTTGAAGTTTACCGAAAACCCAACGAAGTTCTTCTCGTGCTGGACGGAGCGCACAACGGAATGGCGGCGGAGGCACTCTCTTTACCGCTCGCCTCTTTAAGAGAGAAACATGGAATTAAGGGGGTGCGCCTTGTCGTAGGAATGTTGAACGGGCATGACGCAACCGAGGTGATCACGCCGATTGTAGCTGGAGTACGGAAAGCGTATGTTTGTGCGCCGGGGTGGAAGCGGGCGCAATCGGCGGAGGAACTGGCGGAGGTGGTAAAACGGTTTGTCCCCCAGACCGAAATCTACGCGACGGTTAAGGAGGCAGTGACCTCCGCCCTCCAGGAAGCGGAGCCTCACGAAATGGTGCTGGTGACGGGTTCGTTTTACACGGTGGGAGAGGTGCCAGAACCATTGCGAAACGAAGAAGCGCACGAGAATTAACTTGAGAGAACTAGAACGTTCGCAGAAGCGAAACATTTTTTCTTATAAGCCGTCTCTTTCACTACTGGATGCTTTTGATCTTGGTTATTTTTGCTTATTTTTGTTTTTGTCGCCCATCAGGAAAGGCGTTCTCCCATGCAATTCGACTCCGCCCGTCTTCGCGCTTTTGCGCCGTTGCTTACGGCACTCTCTCTGGCTCCGCTTGCCGCGCCTGCTCTGCCACGCAAACAAGACGCTTCTTTGCGCGTTGTCCTTGTCGGTTCGGGTCCTGATCTCGATTACAATCAAGTTGCGATTGAAAGCAATGTGCGCTACCTGAACCGTCTTTTGCCCTCCGACTCGTCACGAACGATTCTCTTTGCGGATGGAAACGTACAAAGCAAAACCGTGCTGTACGAGGACGATCCGCGACAGTTACCTGTCGGCGAATACCTGTTCGAGATTGCCGTCAAAAGCCGCAATGAGCGAGATAAAGACTTGCACGGGCAATACAAAGCCCCGAACCTGGGGTCTCGCTGTGATGGCGCAAACACGCCTCCCACTCTCCGCAAAGTTCTCGACGGCATCGGTGCAGAGGCAGGAACGAAGACCTCCCCTCTTTTCCTCTATTTCACGGGGCATGGCTCGATCAATCCGCGTAGCATAGACAACAACGCTTACGATATGTGGGGCGACAAAAAGTTTTCCGTCACCGACCTTGCCTCTAAGTTAGAAAGTTTGCCGCCTCAAATCCCCGTTACCCTTGTCATGGTGCAGTGCCATTCCGGTGCCTTTGCAAACTTGATCTTCAAGGGAGGAAACCCCGATAACGAGGCAACCGACCGCGACTTCGCCGGGTTTTTTGCGGCGATCAAAGAGAACGTAGCGGCGGGTTGCACAAGCGAACTCAACGAAGACGATTATCGTGATTTTACCTCCTACTTCTTTGCTGCGTTGACAGGGCGTGACCGATTGGGACGCAAAGTTCCCTCTGCTGACTACAATAAGGACGGGCGAATCGGGATGGACGAGGCGTATTGCTACACGCTTGCGAATGATCGAAGCATTGATGTTCCTGTTTCGACTTCCGATGTGTTCTTGAGAAAGTACCTTCCTATCACGGGTGACGCGGAGGGGAAACTCCTGGAAGCGAAGTATCGTGATGTGCAATCGTGGGCAACTCCCGCGCAGAAGTACGCGCTCGATCACCTCTCGAAAGAGGCACGATATGGGGGCGAGGATCGCATTAAACGCGCTTACAGCGAGATGAGGTTGGGAGTAGCACAAAATCAGCGACGTTCCGAATTTCGGCGTTCTCCTGTTGAACGCGACTACGACACGCTTCAGCAGGACGTAAAACGTACCTTGCTCGGACGCTTCCCGGAACTCAATGATCCAAAATCCGAAGATTACAGTGTCGCGAAAAAAGCCGCAATCGCTTTTCTGACTCAGCATCGAGACGACGGTCCTTACAAGGAGATAAGAGCGGCTTACTCTGCGCTCTCCAAATCTTTCTCCGAGTCGGAGAGTAAGCAGATTGAGGACGCGCACCGCCTACGATTGATTCGGCTTGCTAAGTCGGTTTTGCTGGCACACCGTTTACGGGAGTCGCGTGACGAGAAAACCAAAACGCGCTACGAAAAACTGGTCGTCTCCGAAGGGCGAACGCTCCTCCCTCCCTCAAGCGGCTGGAAAAACTGAGCATTCGCCTCGTGTTTCGCATTTTTCGTCCTTCCTCTTATGTTGGAGAGTTAGCGTGTCGCTTTTCTTCCTTCCCCTAATGCTCAAGAGAATTGGCACATCAATCCTGTTCCTCCCCCTGATGCATGGGGAGGTTAGGAGGGAGTCTGAATTTGCCACCGTCCCCAAAACAACCGGGAACAGAGGAATAGTCTCGTCCCTCGCAGTCCATGTGCCTGAAGACTGGAGACTGTGGAACCCTTTGGACATAAAAAAACCCACTATGATTCCGTTCATGCTGAGAGGGGCGGACTGATCTGGAGTGACTGGTTTTCTACGGCAATGCCTATACCCTTATTTTGCTGTTGACCGATCACACGCAAGCGGTTCCGCACACCCAGTCTCAAACTGCAAAGCCTCTTCTGTACACTCCAGCACCGGTCAGCAACATTCTGCGCCTGAGCGAACAAACACAACCGAATAAATTCAATCCGTTAGAAGAAGAAAGCCCTGCCGAAATTAAGTTCATGGCAGGGCTTGCTCGGTTCTATTCGTT
>JACMPS010000032.1 GCA_014377395.1 Chthonomonadaceae bacterium | reverse complement strand
TCACATTCCGCCAGAAGTCGCCGAATTGAGAGGCGGCGCAGGGAAAAATGCGTGGTTCCGTCCGGGGCGTCCTCCAGCATCTCCTCATCTACCCCGTAGATTTGCGCGGCAGTAGAGAGGGAAGGGCGTTCGTTTTCGCCGTAATGCAGCACAATCGAGCCGATATTCAGCACATAGCAGTCGGCAATGTCATGGCGGTCAGGAATGATTTGTGAGCCGTCTGCCGAGATAACCGTGTGCGTTTCGGGACGTTGATCGGGAGCATAAACAAGATCGGGACACTCAAGCCACTGTGCGAGAAGCCACGAGGTCTTGGCATCCGCGAGTTTTTTTCGTGTCTCTTCCCACCCGACGGGAGACGTTCGCAAGCGTCTTCCCGCTTCCAGAAGGGCTTCACGGAAAAGGCTTTGCGCTTCGGATTGTTGGCGCGTGTAGTCGTGAATCTGTCGGGCGATCTGCGTGAAATCAAGCATAGGCTTTCGATTTTCTAAACTGAGCGGGGTCAACTCCCATGTCCAGGAGGAACTGATGATACGCAACCGGGGAAATTTCCGAGGGCTTGATTTCGCTTCGTCCGCCCCAGAAAACATTGGTGTAGGAAACCGGAATTCCGATTGCCTCCAGATGTGCATCCATAGCGGCTTTGTGCGCGAGTAGCACATCTTTGTCGGTTCCGTGAGCCACGCCCATCAAGTTGACGTTCTTGAATTCAGGTCCGCCTTCGCGCCAGTATGCGTGAGTCATAATATGGAAACGCCCAATTTCCTGCCCTCCTCTGAGTTCGCTCCCCGCCGGAACCGCCCAGTGGAAAAGCGCATTGTAGCGAGTGACGCGAATATCACCTTCGGTTGCTTTGACGTGTTCCAGAAACGTCGAAAATCGCCCAATGACGCGCTGCTCATTGAGACCCTTTGAGACTTCGAGAAACGTTTCGAGAGAGACGCCTGCCTCTTCCGCCCGTGCGTCCCAGAGGTTTCGGGTAAGTTCGTGCGGCTCGAATTCTCGCTTGAGCGAGGTCAGCACTCGCCATTCGAGATCGGTTAGTTCCACCAGGTTTGTGTCGAGGACTTCGGCGGGAGCGTCGGCTTTCGACCCAATCTCCAATTCTTTTCGGCGAATGTGTCCTACGCCCAACACGAAAAGACATTTCGCAGGCAGAAGTAAAAACTCTTCGGCTCCCGTTTTTTCTTTGAGGAGGTTGCAATGCTCGACCATTGAATATCCGGCGGGAACTTTCAGGGTTGTCCAGAGGCGATACGCAGAACCGGGCGTTTCGGCATCCGTCGAACGAATGACAACGTGACCGGAAAAGGGGTCTTGCTCATACATAAAATCAAAGGCGGCGTTGAGTCTGTCCTGCGGCACGCGCCATGCGACTAAAGCACCGGGAGCAAGATTCGTCGCCATGAGTGTTTGGCGAACCCGGCGAATCGTTCCGGCTTCGAGCATGGCACGGATATGAGCGATGACGGTTTCGACGGGTATCTCGGTCATTTGTGCGATTTCACCGAAAGGATCGGGCAAAAAGCCCTGAATTCGGTCTTCGGAGACAGAGAGAATGGCGGCGTTGGTGGGGTCGGTGATGCTTGCGGAAATTTCTGCGACTTTCATAATAGTTATTCTACCGCAGAAGCGCGGCTAGAAATTTCCTTGCATATGAATTTCTGCAATGATCCTTCCGGCGGAACGAATTCCCCGGCTCTAAAAGCACCCCAATTACAAACTCCTGTTCAACAATTACAAATTCCTGTTCATCGGTTCACAGGACATCCACTCGTGTGGACTCAAGGCAATTCTCCTTACTGCTGTCTCTCCGCACTGCGTCCGGCAGAACGCCTCCACCGACAGGTGCTTAGCGCAAGGATAAACAGGACCGTTGATCAATGGTTTGATGGGTTTCAACGACCAAAGACCAAAAATTACAAACCTCCGGGCATTTTTCCGGGGAATTCAGACAAGATTTCAATTCCCTGAGAAATAAGGTATGGACGCTTGCAAAAGACGGGAAAATTGTGGAACACTAATCACCAATCAGTCTTGAATGTTAGTCGAATTGGAAAGCGAATCTCTTTTTGCGGGAACTTTTCGGGGGGGAAGAACGTGAAGAGTGGAAACGTTCTTTTTGATAAATAACTTTTACCTCTTCTCGGCGAGATAACTCTGTAGCAACGGGCGGATCAACTTGTATCAAACAACACAGACTGGAACTAATGGCGGTTCTCTTTCCCTGCCGACTCTGCTGATCGTGGACGATGAGCCACTGATGACCGAAATGCTCAGTGCCTACCTGACTCGGCTCGGTTATCACATCGAAACCGCCTGCAACGGGCAGGTGGCTCTTGAACTGATCCGCCGAAAAAGTAGTTCTATCCGGGTTGTGATTACGGACATGGTGATGCCCGTGATGAATGGCGTTCAACTCGCCCTACAACTTTCCCTTGAGGCTCCTGAGATTCCCGTTTTACTCGCCACCGGGCGTGACGCCCATGAAACCTCTCTGAATTTGCCCTTTAATGTGGTTGAGGTAGTACAAAAGCCTTATCAGAGTAAAGTTCTCGCAGAGAGTATCAAAGCCCAGATTGGTAAATCCGCCCTCGAAATCTGAAAACCTCCCTCTTCGCCCTTTATAAGCCCCATATTCCTGAAATGTTTTCCGTCCCTTCTCCCGTATAGAGGGCAGAACGGAAAAATCCGTGTCTCTCTTTTCGATCCGTCCCACAGAATTGGCGATTGACATAAAAGGAGGGCATAGGTATAATTTCCTCTACAGAGGGTAAACGACGCCTTTTGTTGGCGTTCTTTTCCCTGCCGGTTTCAACGCTCTTATTTATTCTTTTCTCCGTCCCTCTCGCGACACCCCTTCTAAAAATTATTTTCAGGAAGAGATTGAAGAGAGACTGCGGCGAATCATTTTTCCGCTCCTTTATCCCTTGCCTGAAACCCATATCTCGATTTAGGCAGGAAGAGCGGTAGGAGGTATCCAAATTCATGGCTGCTGCGATCTCGATCCAGGGGCTGACTAAAAAGTACGTGGGTTTGCAACGCGATGAGGTTGTTGCCGTCAACAATCTCAATCTCGACGTTCAGGAAGGCGAAATTTTCGGCTTTCTCGGACGCAACGGGGCGGGCAAAACCACGACGATCAAGATGTTGCTCGGTCTCGTCTTCCCCACTGCGGGCGATGCCACCCTTCTCGGCAAGCCGATGGGGGACAGTAGCGTCAAACAAGAGTTAGCGTATCTACCCGAAGAAACTTATTTCTACGACTCGATGTCCGGCTGGGACATTCTCGACTTTTACGGGCGACTTTTTAAGATTCCCGAACCGGAGCGCAGTCGTCGCGTGAAAATCTGTCTTGAGAAAGTACGGCTTCAACCCGAAGCATGGAAGCGCAACATTCGCGGCTATTCCAAAGGAATGAGACAACGTGTAGGCATCGCGCAAGCCCTGATCAACGACCCCAAATTGCTTTTCCTGGATGAGCCGACTTCCGGTCTCGACCCGATTGCTCACTCCGAACTGCGTGAGATTGTTGCTTCTCTTAAAGACGAAGGCAAAACGGTTTTCCTTTCCTCGCATCAACTCGCCGATGTCGAATTGATCTGCTCCCGCGTTGCGATTATTCATCGCGGCAAGTTGCTGACAACCGGAACGATCAAAGACCTGACCGCAGGAGGACGAATCGAAATCGTTGCTGAGGGCACACAACTGGTGAACGGCACACTCGCGAAACTTCAGGCGATCATCCCTGACACGCATGAGGAAGCAAACCATATCGTTCGACTGATTACCGAAGACAATAATCGAATTTCCGCCGCGATAGATGCGATCCGTGCCGCTTCTGGAAATATCATTTCCATTGTGCCGATCAAAAAATCGCTGGAAGATGTCTTTGTCGAAACCGTCCGCAAAGAGGAGGGACTATAGCCATGATTGCACTCGCTATCGCACAACAAACCGTTCGCGAAGCCTTGCGCCGCCGCGTAATGTGGATTTTCTTGATTTGCGGACTTTTTCTTATTTCTCTGGGTCCCGTTTTCGGGTTTCTCAGTCCTCGTGATAGTCAGACCGTACTTCGTAGCCTCGGATTGGCTGCGATTTTGCTGGCGGGGCTGTTCATTACGATTGTCACCTGTATTTACCTGATTCCGGTTGAAATCGAGCGGCGTACCATTTACACCGTCCTCTCCAAGCCGGTTCAGCGCTACCAGTTTGTTCTCGGGAAGTTTCTTGGTGGCTTTGCAACGGTATTCGTCAATATCGCGCTGATGGGAATCGTTTTCCTCTTTATGATCTGGATTCAAGAGCATAAAGTCCCGACGGAAATGTTTCAGGGCGTCATCATGACGTTTTTCCAGATGATGCTTCTGGCGGCGTTGACGATTTTCTTCTCAACATTTGCAACCCCCGTCGTGAACTTCTTCCTTTCCTTTGGAATTTTCCTTGTAGGAAATCTTTCCACCGTCACGGAGTCGCTCACAACAAACCGAAACGGAGTTGTTCGCATT
The DNA here is from genome assembly GCA_014377395.1 of Chthonomonadaceae bacterium. Classification (GTDB taxonomy): domain Bacteria; phylum Armatimonadota; class Chthonomonadetes; order Chthonomonadales; family Chthonomonadaceae; genus JACMPS01. The sequence continues at coordinate 2,082 of JACMPS010000032.1, read as the reverse complement.
GTCGGCAATGTCGTTCATTACCTTTTGCCGAACTTTGGAAACTTCAACATCCAGAACTCGATTATTCACCCGACTACCGAGATCGCAAATCAGAACGTCTATGTCGCTCAGAACGTGATTTACGCCGTTGTCTACTCGGCAGTCTTGCTGATTCTGGCAATTTTGATCTTTGACCGACGCGAAGTCTAAAGAGAGGAGACCCTTATCATGACGTCCACCACAAAACACTACAGTTACGAAAGCCTTTCGCGTCGCCGTCTTCTCTTGCCTCTTGTGGCACTCGGACTTGCCGGGACGATGTTCATGCAATCCCGCATTGACCCGCTTGCCAAAGAGCGAAGGGTAGACGAGGTCAGTCTGGAAACAACGGCTTCGGGCTTGAACAGTGAGTTTCTGATTTTGCCTTTGCTTGGTTTCCGGGAAGCGGCGGCGGGACTGCTCTGGGTACGTTGCGACGAGTTTTTCCATAGCGGAGACTACGACGCGATCTTGCCCCTTGTCCGCTTGATTACGTGGCTTGATCCTCACGCCGACAATATCTTTATCACGGGGGCGTGGCATCTCGCTTACAACTTCACCGACTCCAGCGAACGCTCGGATCGGCGTTATATCGCGCCGTCTCAGGCTTTGCTGAAAGAGGGCGTAGCGAAAAACCCGGACATCTCCGACATCCGTTTTGAGTTGGGTTGGCAGAACTACGACAAAATCAAGGATTATCAGACGGCGGTAGATGCGTTTGTGCTTGCACTCAACACAAAGCCAAATCCGAAGAATGAAGAATTCCCTTATGGAGCGCCGCTTAAAGTCTGGCATATTCTCGCTCATGCCTACGAAAAGCAAGGACGTATCCCGGAGGCAATCGCCACCTGGGAAAAGGCAATGGAGCGCACGGCGACACAGTTGAAGAAGACCCCCGACGACTACAGCGTGAAATCCATGCGAGCCGCCGAGGAACATAATCGAGACGAAAATCTTGTCCGCTATCGGGATCGGTATCTTGCCGACACCTCGATGCACACAAAGATCAATCCGACAAAATACCCGTTTGTTCTGGCTCCCCCCGGAGGCAGAGGCGAACCCCGTCCCTGGAATATGACCTTTAAGCCGCAGGTGGAAATCACTCGTGCCAAAGTCTTCAAGGTGAAGGGAAAGGCAAACATGGCGGACGGCGGACGTGTGGACGTGCGCCTGACCGACTGGGATTACAAAGAGCGTCCCCTCGACACAGGCAAGTTGCTGGAGAAGTTTGATGTTGACCAGAGTGTGACAATTATGCAGGATTCTATTTCCGTGCGTAAAAACCGTTTTGAGCGTGAACTTGACTTGAGCAAAGACCCGAAAATGTACTCCTTCGGTACCGATTCGTACAAACTAACCCTCACGTTTAATGCACGAACAACGGCTCCCCACGTTCAGGATCGCTTTGGATATAGCGGCGAGGGCATGATCACAGACGACCCTCGTTTTGTGATGTACGACTCCAGACCGCAACAACTCGGAACAATGCTGATCGGAGGTCAGGGCGGAACCGGAACATTGTGGGACGGCAAGACGATTCCGGTTTATCAATCTGACTTCACCATCAAAAATGCGGACGGTTCTGCACTCGCTCATGGACAGCCCGTTCGACTGATTCGCGTGACGTACAAGATCAGCAAAGAGCAGATTCAGGGACTGAAACCGCTCACGGACAAGGACATTGTCGCCAACGATTAAGCGGTCTTTTCCCACCGTAAAGACTAGAAAAGAGAGCCGAAGCGCAGTTGCGTTTCGGCTCTCTTTTTTCACTGTATCGCTAGGATTATCTACCACCCACTACGTTAGAGAACACGGAGGCGCAGAGAAATGCAAGGAGAGGGAAACCTCACGCAAAGACACAAAGGCGCAAAGAGAGGAGGAAGAACTAAAAAGGGGAAGAAAATCTTCACCTCAATACTCAACACTTGACTATGACACTTTCCTCTTATTGACGTAATCCCTCTCTTTCGAGTAAACTGAAATTCAAGGTTTGATGAAATAGTCAGGGTGTGTAGGCACAGAAATAAAGAGGCACGGGGATGAAAACTTATCGAGTGGCAATTG